>SMVY01000180.1 GCA_004357415.1 Gemmatimonadota bacterium | reverse complement strand
TGAATACCGAAGTCGCCGTCCCGCCCGAGGTGCGGGTGGCTGACCAATTCGGCAACGGGGTCCAGGGTGAGCCGGTCCAGTGGCAGGTACTGAGCGGTGGCGGACAGGTGATCGGCAGCGGCTCGATGATTTCTGGGAAGTTTGGTCTGGCTCAAATCCAGGGCTGGCAGCTGGGCCCCACGCCCGGGCAGAACACTCTCGAAGCTGCCGTATCGAGCTTCCCCGTCGTCCACTTCACCGCCACGGCCACTCCCTGACTGGTGGAGTCGTGGGCGTGTGCCGAGGCCCCGTTGTACCACAACGTCCGGGCGTCCCGTGTTGGGGCGCCCGTTTTGGTCTCGAGGACGTGATGGCCATTGCGGTGCCGGAGGGTAGCCTAGGTATGCTGGGAGGATGGCGGATGGGCGGCAGGTCGGCCGGAAGAGGGAGGGTGATGCCGATACCACATTTCGATAGCCGGATGATTGAGCGTCGGATCACGAATAGGGCCACCCGGCACCTGGTGATCGCCTTGGTTGGCGGATTGGTTGCCGTGGCGGGATGTGGCGCCGGCGATCCCCAAGGGTTGATCACGCCCACGACCATGAACGTGGCCCAGGGTCAGGACCAGGACGGGGTGGTGAATCAACCGGTGGCAATCATACCGGCGGTGGTGGTCCAGGGGGACGGGAGCCGTCCTGCCACCGGCGTCACCGTAATATTTCGAGTGACCTCAGGCGGCGGCGTGGTGCTGGGGGACACGGTAGTGACCAATGGCCGGGGAGTGGCCCAGGTCGGGAACTGGATCCTGGGATCCTCCGAGGGCCCGAACACGTTGGTGGCGGAAGTTGGCGGCCTCGATCCGGTAACGTTCAGCGCCACGGCATCGCTTTCGTTGTTTCGCATCGAAGTCCGCGTCGCGGCCGGCAACCTAACGGCCAGCCAACGGAACTTGTTCACCAGGGCGGCCAGCCGGTGGGGAACGCTCATCACCGGCGACCTGCCGGACGTGGTGCTCAACCGGTCGTCGTCGGGCTGTCACCCGGCCATCAACGAGACGGTCGACGACCTGCTGATTTTCGTGGAGATCCTCCCGATCGACGGGGATCGCGGTTCGCTGGCGTTCGGCGGCCCGTGCCTGGTCCGGGACGTCAGCCACCTCCCGGTGGTGGGCCGGATACGGATCGACGAAGCAGACCTCGGGCGCCTGGAGTCGAACGGGACGCTGGAGGCGATAATCTTGCACGAGATGGCCCACGTGCTGGGGCTGGGGACCGACCTGTGGCCACTTGCCGGATTGTTGCGGGATGCGTCACTGGCGCCCGCCAACGGTCTCGATCCCCACTTCATCGGATCTCTGGCCGTGGCGGCGTTCGACTCAGCTGGAGGTACCGATTATGCAGGAGCCAAAGTGCCGGTGGCCGACGTCGGTGGGACAGGGTCGCAGGATTCCCACTGGCGCGAGTCGGTCATGCAAACGGAGCTGATGACGCCGGTCGTCATCTCCGGCTTGAATCCGTTGAGCGTTGTTACCCTGGCGTCGCTGGCTGACCTGGGATACGCCATCGACCCCGACGGCGTCGACAGTTACACCGTTCCCATCGCCGCGCTGCGTACGATGGAGGGAGTGGCTGAGCGATTGGAAGGGGATGTTCAGCCTGACCCAATCATCGTGGTCGATCGGTACGGTCGGCGCGTGAGGACGGTCGCCGGGCCGTGAACGGTACCACCATGGTGCGGGAGCGGTTCATGAGATTATTCGGACACACGGATTGCAGGTCGGTCTCCGTCCGAGACGGGCACCGGCTGTTGTTGGCCGGAAGCCTCATGGTGGCCGCGTGCGGCGGCGAACCGACTGCACCGCCGATTACCACCGGAATCATCGCCGCCACCATCACCGGTCTCCCCGCTGGGTATCAGGCCCCCATCACGATCAGCGGGCCCGGGGGCTATGACCGGAGTCTCACCGCCAGCGCCACGTTGCAGGCACTGGTGCCGGGATCCTACGTCATCAGTGCGCCGGACGCGCAGGACGGCGTTCACCAATATCAAGCCAACTCTCCGAGTCAGTCCATTACCGTCACGGCGAGCGCGACGCCCGTTGACGTCACCATCGAATACCAACTGATCACCGGAGGGTTGGCGCTGGCGGTCACCGGCCTACCTGCGGGCGCCGCCGGTGACGTGCAGATAGCCGGGCCGGGTTTCACCCAGGCCACAACCGGCAGTCAGACCTTCACCGGGGTGACGGCGGGATCCTACACGGTCACGGCATCGTCGGTGACCGTCGGCAGCACCATCTACGCTCCCAGTCCCGCATCCCAGGTGGTCGACGTCACCCCGTCACGGACGCCGACCGCCGCGACGGTGACGTATGCCGGTGCCGGTGCCGTACCGTTCAATCTCACCATCGATCACGCCTATCTCGTTCAGGCAACCCAGCGATACTCACCCGCCCCCTCGGGCAGCGACGTGCCGCTGATCGAGAACCGGGACGCCCTGCTCCGTGTGTTCGCCATCGCGTCGGTCAGTAATGGTGTCACGCCGGATGTTCGGGTACGGCTCTATCGCGGCGGCACCCTGGTCGATACCCAGGTGCTGACGGCGCCCGGAACATCGGTGCCGACCGGCCCATCCGAATCGAGCCTGAGCGCCAGTTGGAATCTCACCATCCCGGCGGCCCTCATTCGGAGTGACCTGAGCTACCTGGTGGACGTCGATCCTACCGACACCCTCGCCGAAGACGATGAGACCGACAACACCTTCCCGGCCGACGGCACGCCCCGGGGAGTGACTGTCGTGACCGTACCGCCCGTGGCGGTGCGGCTCATTCCGGTCTATCACGATTCGACCGGCCGGACCGGAAACGTGTCGGCCGCCAACCTGGCCGGGTTCATCGGAGACATGGCAAAGGTGTTCCCCACCTCGGGCGTGGACGCCGACATCGGTCCCGTGTACACCACTTCGGCGCCGCCGCTCGAGTCCGACGACGGCAACAACGCCTGGGGCCAGATCCTGAACGAGATCAGGATGCTGCGGCTGGCCGACAGCAGCTCGCGCTACTACTACGGGGTGGTCAGCCCGGACTATTCATCGGGCGTGGCAGGCGTGGGATACGTTCCCGGATCACCTTCGAGTACCAGCAAGGCCTCGATCGGGTGGGACCGGGGCAACAGCAAGGGGTGGGTCATGGCCCACGAGGTGGGGCACAACCACGGCCGGCGGCATTCGCCGGGGTGCGGCGCGGGCGGCGTTGACCCGGGCTATCCCTATTCCGGTGGATCCATCGGGGCCTATGGCCTAGACCTCGGCGCCATGGTGGTCAAGTCGCCGGGTACCCACTTCGATTTCATGGCCTACTGCAGCACCAGGTGGGTGAGCGACTACGTCTTTGAGGACCTGTTGCAGTGGCGGGTGATCGAGGCGGCGAGCCCGCTGACGGCCGCCGCAGGCATGACGCAGGTCATGGTAGTGTGGGGGCGGATAACCAGTCGGGGGATGATCCTCGAACCTGCGTTCGTCATCACCGGTGCGCCGGCTCTCCCAGAACGGCCTGGTCCCTATCGGGTGAGTGCCCTGGCCGACGACGGGTCGAGCTTGTTCGACGTGTCGTTCGAGGGTGATGAGGTGGCCGATCTACCGGGGCCGCCGGAACGCCACTTCGCCTTCACCATCCCGGTGAGCGGCCAGACGGTGGATCGGGTGAGGACCTTGCGGTTGCGCGGGCCCAGCGGCCAAGTGGAGCGTCGCTCTCCCGCTGCCCCACGCGGTGCCGCCATCCGGGCTCCGGGCTACCGGGCCGATCGTTCAGGGCCGGCACGCGTCCGGTTGCAGTGGGACGGAGCAACCCATCCGATGGTGATGGTGCGCGACCGGACGACCGGCCAGGTTGTGGCGCTGGTACGGCATGGTCATGCCGACATCGTCGTTGGCGGGGGTGACCTCGAGCTGCTGTTCAGCGACGGCGTCAGAAGCGCCGCCCGGGCGGTGCGGGTGCCCTAACGCCCCAGTGGGGTGTTGAGTCCGATGTTGAAAGACAACGGATTGCGCCCACTGCGAAGGAACGCGCGCACCTCGGCGAACCATCGCAACCCGCTCCTCTTGGTCTTGTACGGCGCCACGCCGACGAACAGGTTGCCGCCCACCGTCGTGGCCAAACCCGACAACTGGCCCGCGTCGGTGAAAGCCACACCCAGCCCTCCACCACCGTAGAAACCGCCGCCCGGCATGAACGGTAGCGCTAGGTCGAGGTTCACCTGGAAGTTGGTGCCGCCGGCAAAGAACCAGTCGCCGCTCGGAATCAGGTCAGACCCCCGGGCCAGCGGTATGCGTATCTGAGCGCCGGCGCTGTAATCCTTGCTACGGAACTCGTACCCTCCTCGAAGCCCAATCTCGGGAGGCGGCCGGTAAGCTCGTCGTTGTGCCGCGGCCCAGGCAACGGGAGTGACAAGCAGAAAAAGCGCCACGACGGCCCATGCGGGAAATCTTGGGCGACGGTCACTCGCATTCTCGATGGCAGTATGCACCGTGCCTCACACGAGGATGTGGTTAGGACGTAGTGATTGAATCCGTGACACAAGCGGCAGTCACGGGTTCTAATGTAGCAACCCGGGAGGCCAGGGGAAACGACCAGGGCCCGCCGACGGTGGCGGGCCCTGGTAACTGTGGCAGCGGCCGCGCCGTGTACCCGGCGCGGCCGCCATGGGGAAAGGTCAGTTCACTCTGATGAAACCGACCATGTCCTGTGGTTCTGTGCCTCCCGGACGTCCATGGACTTCACAGTAGTAGGCGTAGTTGGCCGCAGTGGTGAACTGGAACACATAGGTATGGGGCCCGGCGGTCGGGTTGCCGCTGCGGGTCGGCTCGATGAGATCCGGGACGACATTGTGATTCACTGCATCGGCCGTCCATTTCCACACCACATAGGCACCCCGGGTGATGTTGAGCTGGGCGGGGAGGAATCGGGGGGGCTGACCCACGGGGTTCTCCACGGAAACCAGATGGCCGGAGATGAGGTCGAAGGTGACGGAACCGACGCCCGACACCGTAGCGGTCACTGTGATGGGGATTAGCGAGATCTGACCGTAAATGACGCTCACCTCGGCTTGACCGTTGGTCCCCGATTGCGTGGTGCTGGGTACCGAGTCAACGAAGCCCTGGGTTACCACCCAGTCGACGTCGACGCCCGAGACGCCGTTGCCGTATTGATCGCGCACCTCGACGCGCAGTGGTTCGTCCGCCGGAAGGCCCAAGCCACCCGCCTGGCCGTCTCCGCTGATCAGCACCAAACTGGCCGGGGCGCCCGGCCGCGCCGTGGCCGAGAATACCACTGGTGACCCGGCCACTCCGGGCACAGCGGCTTGGGCGGTTGCAGTGCCCGCTTCCTGGGGCAGCGTCCACATGGTTG
>SMVY01000179.1 GCA_004357415.1 Gemmatimonadota bacterium | reverse complement strand
GACCCAGGCCCGAAATGCCGTCTTATCCGCCTTATATTGAAGGGGCACCGGGGGCCGCCGGGACCGGTAGACTGTGTGCTTAGGGGAACGCTGGTCGTCTCGAAGGGCACATCCGGGCTTGTCGGCCAGCCACGAGTCTCACGACAGGGGGCTGTCCGTTGGGCCGTCCAGGGGGTGACATGAAGCGATCGGGAGCGATTCTAGCGTTGGCGCTCGCCGCCGGCCCTGCATTGGCACAGGGGCAGGATGGTGGCGCGACCGGATCGCAGGCCAATCTGATATTCGGCGTCGCCGGTACCTTCACCACCTCCTCCAGCCTGTGGGCCGTCCCCAACCAGCCCCTGCAATTCCCCGGTGCCGCGTTCGCCGACACACTTGATCTCACGCGGGTCATCGACGGCGGTCTCGGCCTGATGTTCTACGGCATGTACTTCCCCAAGAAATCCTTCGGACTGTCGGGTGAAGTCTTCTTCCTGGGCACCAACTACGAGGACGAGTGCCGGCTCGCCTCCGCCACCGGCGACCCAGGCACCATCGCCACCTGCCTCGACATCGACAGCAATTCACGATCGACCGCCACCGTCATGGCCACTGTGGGCGGCGTGCTTCGCCTCAGCCCGCGCGGGACGATATCCCCGTACCTGCGTGCTGCCGGCGGCATCGCCATCATCAACCGCAGTTCGGTGGCCATGAGCGGCCAGACGACCAGCGGTGCGGTGGTGATCTATTCTGACGACGAAACTCGCAGCGTCAGCCCGGCCGCGGTCCTGGGCCTGGGTTTCACGGCCCGATCGAAACGAGGCGGCTATCAACTGCGTCTCGAAATCAGGGACAACATCATCGGGTATGATGCCGTTACCAGTGCAACATTTCGGGCCGGCATTCGGCCACCCACCGAGGTGCATTACAAACATCTCTTCACTTTCTTGATCGGTTTCGACGTCGTGCTGGAGAAGAGCCGCGGCCGGCGTTACTGAGCCGGACCGACCGGCACAGGGAGCTCCCCGCGGCGCCATACTCGCCGGCGGTGCCGCCAGACGGTTCGGCGGCGGCGCCAAGGGCTTGGCCTCCGTCGGCGGCGTGCGCATCCTCGATGCCCTGGTCCGTACCTTTCGCGAGGCACTCGGCTCGGATCCCATCCTTATCGCCAACGACCCGGATGCTGCCAATTGGTATCCCGGCTTGCAGGTGGCACGCGACATTCGCCAAGGAGCGGGAGCCCTGGGCGGACTCCACACCGCCGTAGTGGAAGGCCCGGCTCCGGTGGTGTGCGTTGCCTGGGACATGCCGTTCGTGCCGGCCGGATTCATCGCCCATCTGGCGGCGCAGGTGGAGCGGTGGGACGCCGTGCTGCCGGCGAGCCGGGGACGCCGCGGCGTGGAGCCGCTGTGCGCCGCCTACGGCCCGGCGTGCAGGGTTCCGATGGAGGAGGCCCTCGACCGGGGCGACCTCCGGGCCATCGCCTTCCATGATGCGGTCAAGACCTGTATCCTCCCTCTGGAGGACGTGGCTGTGTTCGGCGATCCGGCGGCCATGTTCTTCAACGTGAACACCAAGGACGACCTCAAGCGGGCGGACGAGCTGTGGCGGCAACGCGGATCATCTCGGTAATCGGCAAGAAGAACTCGGGCAAGACTACCTTGGCCGTCGCCATAGCGGCCGAGTACGTGCGTCGCGGCCACCGGGTCATGGCCATGAAACACGCCAGTCATCCGGTAAGCATCGATACACCGGGGACCGACACGTTCCGGCATTTCCACGAGGGGAAAGCCGACCGGGTGTTGATCGCCTCGCCTGGTGTGCGGGGCTTGTTCGAGCGGGTGGCCGACGACACCGATCCGATCACCCTGGCCAAGCAATACCTGCAAGGCGCCGACATAATCATTGCCGAAGGGTTTTCGGCCCACCCGCTCCCCAAGATCGAAGTGTTCCGCCGAGAGGTGTCAGACACACCACTCTACGACGCCGGCTCCGACACCGCTGGCGACTGGATCGCCATCGTCACCGACGACGACAAGCTCCAGGCCGACTGCACCGTGCTCCGGTTCCGCGACACCATGTGGTTGCAGCTGCTGGCCAACATCGCCTGGGATGGCGCGAAAGTAATAGGCCCTTGAGTCCGCTTTCCGCCGCCGAAGCCGCACGACACATCCTCGAACACGTCGAACTCCAGCCACCGCTCCAGGTGCCCCTGGACGACGCCCTCCACCAGGTGCTGGCGGAAGACGTGGTGAGCCCGCTCGACATCCCCGCGCACGACAACTCAGCCATGGACGGCTACGCCGTCCGCGGTGAGGACGTGGCCGGGGCCACACCGTCGAACTCCGTGCCGCTCCGCATCGTCGAGCACCTTCCGGCCGGTCGGTTCCCCACCACGACGATCGCCGCCGGGGAGTGCGCCCGGATCTTCACCGGGTCGCCGCTGCCCGACGGGGCCGACTCGGTCATCCGCCAGGAAGACACCGACATGGGCGACCCGGTCGTTGGCGTGCGCGGCGACCGCGACGTGGGCCGCAACATCCGGCTGGCTGGCGAAGACATCCGCCGCGGCGACACCGTGCTCACGGCCGGCACCCAACTGACAGCGGCCCACCTCGGCGTGCTGGCTTCCATGGCGATGGCCAACCCCATGATCTACCGCGCCCCGCGCGTGGGAATCCTCGGCAGCGGCGATGAGATCGCCGGCATCGACCAGCCGGAAGAAATCCTGAGCGGCCGGAAGACCGCCAGTTCCAACAGCCACACACTGCGAGCGCTGGTGCGCGAGGCCGGGGGCGAGCCGGTCGACCTCGGCATCGCGGCCGACACACCGGAGAGCCTGCAGCAGCACTTCGAGCGCGGGGCCGACTGCGATCTTCTGATCACCAGCGCCGGGATCAGCGTCGGGGAGCACGACTACGTGCGCCAGGTGTTGCAGGCGATGGACGGCTCGATCGATTTCTGGAGGCTGCGCATGCGGCCGGGCGCCCCCGTCGGGTTCGGCCACGTGAGAGGGATGCCGTGGGTCGGCCTCCCCGGCAACCCGGTGAGCGCCATGGTGACGTTCGAGTTGTTCGTCCGGCCGGCGGTGCGGAAGATGACGGGACATACCCTCCCGTTCCGGCGGTCGGTCCCGGTGACCGTGACCGAGCCGGTGCGTATCACCGCTGGCCTGCAGCACTTTCTCCGGGCCATCGTCACCACGGGAGAAGACGGTGAGAGGGAGGCAACGCTCACCGGACCGCAGGGATCGGGCATCCTGACGTCGATGATCCGGGCCAACGCGCTGCTGATCATACCGGAAGGGCATAGCGAGATCCTGCCGGGAACGGAGCTGCGCGCGATCCTGTTCGAGGACCCGGGGCACCAGGAGGAGCCCGCGTTTGCCTGAGCTGGGAGCGGTCAGCGGTCAGCAATCACCGCACACCGCAACGATAACCCATTATGCTACATTCAGTTAACTCTGTTGACGCCGGTCGGCAGTATACCTCACATTCATTTCTGACATCTGACATGTGATATGCCTCCGGCCCTGTTTCAGGACTCGACCACTCCCATCAAGTTGCCATCCTCGGGCTCAACCGGTACATCAAGGACCGGAGCCACGTCGTTCCGGGCTTGACCAACAGGGTCGGATCCCTGGCGGTCCGGTTCAGTCCGCGGACTGTGGCAACGCGCATCGCCGGCACCTACGCCAAACCTCTGTGATGGATTCTCCTACCGGCTGACCCCATGAGCGCATCACGCAACGCCGGCACCCGGACCGTGGCCGCATGGTGTTTCTACGACTGGGCCAATTCTGCGTTTACGACCATGGTCGTGACGTTCGTGTACGCCACCTACTTCACCAAGACTTTTGCCGCCAACGAGGACCTGGGGACGGAATTGTGGTCCAAGGGCATCGTCGTCAGCGCCATCCTCATCGCCCTGTTGAGTCCGGTGCTCGGCACCATGGCCGACCGGGGCGGCGCGCGGCTGCGCGCCTTGATCCTAGCTACCCTAGTGTGTGTGATGGCCACCGTGGCCCTGACGTTCGTGGCACCCGGCGGCAACAACGCAGTGGTGTTGGCCCTGGGGATCTTCGTGGTGGCCAACGTTGCCTTCGAGGTCGGCATGGTGTTCTACAACGCCTTCCTCCCGGCCATCGTCCCGCGGGAGCGCATCGGGCGGGTGTCGGGTTACGGGTGGGGCCTGGGCTACATCGGCGGCTTGATGGCGCTGGTGGTGGGCCTGGTGGGCTTCGTAGGTCTGGGAGACATGTCTCCCATCCTACCTTTGCCCACGGAGCTGGGATTCAACATAAGGGCCACCAACCTCCTGGTGGCGGGTTGGTTCCTGGTGTTTTCGATTCCCGCGTTCATCTATCTGAAGGACGCGCCGGCCACCGGCAAGGGGCAGGGGCTCGACCTGCGGGGCACGTTTACCGAGGTGGCCAACACGTTCAGACAGATCCGGCAATACCGGGAGGTGGTCAAGTTCCTGCTGGCCCGGTTGATCTACAACGACGGCCTGGTCACCGTCTTCGCCTTCGGCGCCATCTACGCCGCCGGCACCTTCGGCATGAGTATCGGCGAGGTGATGATCTTCGGCATCGTCCTCAACCTGGCCGCCGGGGCGGGAGCGTTCCTGTTCGGCTTCATCGACGACAAGGTGGGCGGCAAGACTACCATCATGGTGAGCCTGGTTGCTCTCTCCATCGCCACGGTGATCGCCGTGTTGGCGCCCACCCGCGCCTGGTTCTGGGTGGCCGGCATCGGCATCGGCATGTTCGTGGGACCCAACCAATCGGCCAGCCGGTCGCTCATGGGGCGGTTCGTGCCGGAGCGGCACCAGGCAGAGTTCTTCGGCTTCTTTGCCTTTTCGGGCAAGGCCACGGCGTTCATGGGACCGTTGCTGTTTGGCGAATTGAGCGGAGCCTTCGGCCAGCGGGTGGGGATGGGTTCGGTGTTGTTGTTCTTCGTGATCGGCGGGGTGATGTTGTTGACCGTTAGTGAGAAGGCGGGGATCGAAGCGGCGCAGCGGGGCAGCGGGGCGGCGGGGCTGTAGGGCGGTCAGGCGGTCAGGCGGTCAGGCGGTCAGGCGGTCAGGAAGTTACTACCTCCACCGTCCAGCCTGAGGCTTCGCGCTGGCAGTGCTCACCGCTTACGATAGATATCGCGACGGTGTCATACCCTCACTATCATCACGGTG
>SMVY01000178.1 GCA_004357415.1 Gemmatimonadota bacterium | reverse complement strand
CTCACCAGCGTAGCGATCACCGCACTCGATACGGGAATGGGAGCGCTGAGATTCAGCATGCTCTTGAGGCCCCAGCCGGCCAGCAGGCCAAGCCCGATCCCCAGGAGGCCGCCCATCAGTGTCAACGTGGCCGATTCCACCAGGAATTGCCACAGGATTTCCCGGCGTCGGGCGCCCAGGGCCTTGCGCAGGCCTATTTCGCGGGTGCGGCTGGTGACAGACACCATCATGATGGCCATCACCCCGATGCCGCCCACCAGGAGGGCAACGCCCGACAGCGCCACCATGACGCCGAAGAAGGCGTTGGTCAGAGTGTCGATGACTTCGAGGATTTGGTCTTGGGTGATGATGTCGAAGTTGTTGGGCTGTCCCGGCCGCAGGTTGCGGGTGCGTCGCAGGGCCACCATGGCCATATCCTGCGCCCGGTCCACCGTCACCCGTTCGGCACCCTTGACCGCCAGAAACAGGGCGTTGGTTTCGTCGTAGCGGAAGTTGCGCTTGGCCAGACGGAACGGCACGATGCCACCGGTCTCTTGGCCCGGGGGTTCGAAGATGTTCTCTGGCCGTTGGTAGATGCCGATGACCCTGAGGGCCACGCCGCCCACACGCACCACCTTGCCGACGGGTCGCATCTGCCCGAACAGCCGGTCGGCCACGTCGATCTCCAGGACGATGACGGGGTCTCCCGACATTTCCGCAGGACTGAAGAACCGTCCCGCGAGCAGCGTTCCCCCGGCGATCTCCATGTAGTTGCGGTCTGCCGCCCAGATGGTCATCTGTTGGGTGCGGACACCCTGATACTCGAGTCGCTGAAACACCTGGATCCAGATGCCGGCGTAGTCGATGTCCGCCACCCGCTGCAACGCCTTGGCGTCCGCTTCACTCACCACGGGGCGGATGCGGACCTCGTAGGGGAGGTTGGTCGGATCGATGGGTGTCTGCGAAAAGAACCGCATGACGTAGAACACCCGCGGGCCGGCGATCTCGAGCGCGGTGAAGATCTGCGAGCGGATCCCTTGGACGATCGATGCCATGGCCATCACCGTGGCCACGCCGATGACCACGCCGAGAACCGTGAGCGCCGACCGGGTGCGGTTGGCGCGCATGGCGTCGAGGGCGATCAGCACCCCCTCCATAACGCGATTCAACGGCTCCACCAGCCACCTCATTCGGCGCTCAGGGCGATGATGGGGTCGAGGCGGGCCGCCCGGCGCGCGGGGTAGACTCCGAAAAGGGTGCCGGCTCCGGCGCCTAGCGCCATGGCCAATACCACCGACCACCAGGTGATCCGGGCCGGCAGGGGTGTCAACGCCGACATGGCCGACGCCATTGCCCACCCGGCGATCACGCCGAGGAGTCCGCCCACCATGGAGAGCACGATGGCCTCGATCAGAAATTGCCGGTGGATGTCGTGTCGCGTGGCGCCGATGGACTTCCTGAGACCGATCTCACGGGTGCGTTCGGTGACCGACATCAGCATGATGTTCATGATGACGATGCCACCCACCACGATCCCGATGCCCACCACCGTCGGCACCACGGCGAACAACACCCTCGTCAGGCTGCGCCAGAACGCCACCAGGGCATCCGCCTTGTCTATGGCGAAATCGTTGTCTTCCCCCGGCCGCAATCGGTGCGCCATACGCATGGCTTCTTCGGCGCGCCGCATCCCCGACTCGATGTCGGCCGCGGAGCGCATCTTGACGGCCACCACCGTGGTCCGGCGCCGGCCGTAGATCGACTTGAAGGTAGAATAGGGCATGAGGACGAAGCCGTCGAACGACTGTCCCAGAACCCGGCCCTTCTTGGCGATCACCCCCTTGACCGTCATCTCCCGTCCGCCGATTCGAATCCTCTTGCCGATGGCCCGATCAGGCAAGCCGAACAGGCTGTCGGCGATGCCGAACCCGAGGACCACGACGGGACGCCGCTCGATGACATCGCGGTCGTTGAGTGGTTCCCCGGCGGTGAAGCGGTAGTCGCGCACGATTTGATACGGTGGGGTGATGCCGAACACCAGTACGTCGCGGATCGACCGGTTGCGGTAGGCCGCCGTACTTGACGGCGTCGGCCAGCCGGACTGGAACGCCACGGCCTCCGCGTCGGGAAGCGCGCGCTCGACGGCGCGGGCGTCGTCGAGCGATATCAGCGGCCGTTTGCGGATCCGCTTGATGTCTTCGTCGCTCAGGAGCCCGACCGTGATGGGACTGCGGCGAACATGGAAGCTGTTGGTGCCGATGACCGCGTCGGTGATGTTCTCGCGGACGTAGGCGTTCATCCCCTGGATGATGGCCACCACGGCCACCAGAAAGGCCACCGACACGATCACGCCGAGCAGGGTAAAGAACGACCGCAACTTGGCGCCGGCAATGGCCTGCAGGGCGAGGCGGATGGCTTCCAGGAATGGCATGGTGGGAACTTAGGTCAGGACATGGGAAACTAGAAATTGGAGATTCGCTGTGGGCTGCCACCTACTCCTCCCCCCATGCCCGAATAAACTCCTCGTCCTCCACCGCAAGCCCGTCCGCAATCCGATTGATGTAATTGAAGTAGGCGATGACCTGGGTAGCATCGTGGATGGCGGTGTCATCGAACCCCTGCTTGCGCAGGGTGTCGAGGTCGGCCGGGGTCACCGAGGCGGGGCCGGCCGTGAGCTGTTCCGCGTAACGGCACAACGCCTGGTTGGCGGGACTCAGCGGGGCCTTGGTCCAGTCGCGCACCACCTGATGGATGAACGCGTCCGCCTCCTCCTCGGCGATGGCAAAGTCCCGGGTGACCTCGGCCCGGAGGTCGTGCGCGTGTGCGCGGATTCAGTAGCGGCAGTGGTTGACCCGCGACACCACCACGGCGATGAGTTCCCGTTGCCCACGTGACAGCGGCGAGGTGCCGTACATCACGGCGGCGTAGAAGTCCATCGAAGTCCGCAGTACCCGCGGGTTGAGGCTCATGATGTCCACGATGTGCCAGATCCGGCCCGCGCGCTTGACGGCGGCCTCGAGTTGCTGCTTGAGGTATCCGGTGGCCTCGTCTAGGCCGATGGTCCTGATCCAGGGCATGGCTGTTCCGCGGTCAGAGCATCCGGCGCTTGTACAGGTCGTCCAGCACCGCTTCGGTAAGCCCCTTGATGACCTCCTCCTCGGAGCCCGGGTTGAAGCTGTCGGAAATGCCCGACCACAACAGCCGGGAATCCTTCTGGTAAATGTTGGTCTCGAGCCGGATCACCGTGGATTCAGCCAGATAGCCGGGCGTCGACATGACGCTGTAGCCGTAGTTGTAATAACCGTAAAATCCGCCGTAGTACATGGGTCCCATGTACCCGGTGCCCTGGACGTAGGTACGGTCCACGTCGGAGCCCAACAGCCGGGTAACCAGGATGGCGTCGATATCGTGGTCCTTGACGTACCGGGCGATGGCGGTCGAGTCTATCCGGCCCACGCCCAGTTCCGCCGCCGCGGAGAACGCCTGGACCTTTTCCTTCTTGAACTGCTCGACGAAGTAATTTTCGAAGGATTTCCGGATGTCCGGATTAGGGCTCACGCCGATGACGAGAACGTTGTCGATCGGATCTCCGTCCCACACCGGATCGGCCCACACGTCGGTGAGTTGCGTGCTCCGGCCGCAGCCAAGGACGACGAGCACCATGGTGGCGGCGAGGAGTATCACGCGGCGAATGGACATTACGGCTTCCTTTGATATTGGGTGCCTCGGATTCTAACCCGGCGGCCCCGAGGAGGCCACGGCGCGCCGTCCAGCTCCTTCCCATCCTCCCGGGGGGAGGGCACATTGCAGGCCTATGCACCTGAAGTCACTCAGCCGCAAACGCTTGTGGCCCTTGCCCGGGCGGTCGTTCATCGTGGCCGGTCTCCTCTTGGCCACCACGCCGGTGGCGCGGTCCGACCCGCTGATCATCACCCGGGCCATGACGGCCACCACCATCGCCGAGTTCTTCGTCGAGCGGGATTCCGTGCTGGTGGAGCTGGAGATCGGGCTGGCGGATCTGCCTGCGTTCCGCAACATGCTGCCGCCGGAATTGCTCGAGCGCCTCGAAGGCAGCGCCTCGCCCATGGCCGAGCGGCTGACGCGGTTCTTCAGGGACGACCTCACCATAACCACCGGTAGCGGCACTCCTCTCCCTGGGAGACTGCTCAGCCTCTCGGCACGTCCACGGATTCTGCGCGACGAGGTCACCGGCAACCCTCTCCCCAACCAGGATGAAGCGGCGGATATGGTGTTGGTGGCCACGGCATCCTACCCGCTGTCCGGCAAGCCGGACACCTTGGTGTTCAGTCCGCCGGGCACCAGTCCCAGGGCCACCGGGCCGATAGCCAACATTGGATTCGTGGTGTACCACGAGGGCATACCGGTCAACGACTTTCGTTACTTGGCTCCGGACATGACCCTGGGACTCGACTGGGACGACCCCTGGTACAGCCGCTTCACCCTGCGAGCCCTCCGGCGTCAGTTCTACGCCCCGCTCTCGGCCTACCTGTACATCGAACCGCACGAGGTGCGTAAAGAGATAGTCTTCCGCCCCCGCGACCTGCAGCGGTGGACCGACCTCGGCCTGGCCGGGAAGGACAGCATCTCGGTGGCAGAGCAGGGGGAGATCAAGCGCCGCGTGGTGGCGTTCCTGGATCGACACAACCAGGTAACCATCGATGGGCGTCCGGTCGAAGGCCGCCTCGACCGGGTGCATTTCATTTATAGGACGCTGAGAACCACCGGGGTGATCGACCCGCCGCGCGATCTGCGGCTGACGGAGGCACTGATGGGGGTGATCGTCTACTATCCCGTCGACAGTCTCCCCGAAACCGTCTCGATGGTGTGGGACCTGTTCAGCGACGGCATTCGCCAGATCCCCTCAGCCGCCACCGACGAGGCGGGGCCGCTGCCATACATCCTCACGCCAGAAGACTCGGTGCTGACCTGGCACAACGTCCTCACCAACCCGACGCGCGCCATCATGATCGATGAACTCCTGGCGCCCCGCCCCCTGCGGCTGCCCTTCTTCCTCATCATGGCGGCGGGCCTGGGCCTCCTCGCGTGGACGACGCTGGCGTACTGGTCGCGCCGAGGGTGGTCACCAAGGCGTATGGCTACCGTGGGTGTGGTTGGTGGGATCCTACTCCTCGGCGGCGCCGGCGCGGCGTTCCGCCAACCTGTGGGATCCGGGGACGCCGGCCCCATCCTGGGAACCCTGCTGACCAACATGTACCGCGCCTTCGACTACCGCGAGGAAGACCGGATCTACGACACCCTGGCCCGCAGCGCCGAGGGCGACCTGTTGACCGACGTATACCTGGAGATGCGCCGCAGCCTGGAACTCGCCAACCAAGGCGGCGCCCGCGCCAAGGTGACCGACGTCGAGATGCTCGAGGCTGATTTCACTCCCCTGCGCGACGGCCCGGGCTTTACCAGCCAAGCCAAGTGGAACGTGTCGGGATCCGTGGGCCACTGGGGGCACACGCATATCCGTACCAATCAATACGAAGCGCGCTTCACCGTTCGTGACGTCGACGGCGCCTGGAAGATCACTCGGATGGATGTATTGCAAGAGGAGAGGTTGTGAGAGCAGAGGTGTCAGCGGGGGCGGCGAGGGCAGCGAGGGCAGTTACCGCACACCGCATCCCGCACTCCGCACTCCCCACGCCCTACGTCCCACGCCCTACGCCCTCCTTATGATCTCCATCTCCAATCTCGAGTTCCACTACCCATCCGGCGACTTCCGCTTGTCCATACCCGACCTGACCATCGGCGAGGGAGAGACGGTGGCGTTCATAGGCCCCAGCGGCTCGGGCAAGACTACGCTCCTCAATCTCATTGCCGGGATTGTGACTCCGGCTAGCGGGACAGTGATCACAGCGGGCTCATCTATCGACTCCATGTCGGACCGCGAGCGCCGGGCGTTCCGCGTCCGCCACGTGGGGTTGGTGTTCCAGGAATTTGAACTGCTCGAGTACCTGAGCGTACTCGACAACATTCTGCTGCCCTATCGTATTTCTCCGGCTCTCGAGTTGACGGGGGCGGTGCGCCGGCGGGCCGTGGCGCTGGCCGAGGAAGTTGGCCTGGCGAGCCTGCTCGATCGGTACCCCGAGCGGCTGTCGCAAGGCGAGCGCCAGCGGGTGGCGGTGTGCCGCGCCGTGTTGCCGCAACCCGGTCTGATTCTGGCCGACGAGCCGACCGGGAACCTCGACCCGGCCAACAAAACCAAGGTGCTCGACATTCTGTTTGCCTTTGCGGCAAACCAGGGGTCCACCCTGGTCGCGGTCACCCACGACCACGATATTCTCGATCGGTTCGACCGGACGATCGATTTCAAGGCCTATCAGAGTACCGCGGACGTGGCGGCGTGAACGGCAGCCTCTACCTCGCATGGCGCTACCTGGTGTATTACCGGCTCAAGACCGGCGTGCTGCTGGTATCAATCACCGTCATAATGTTCGTGCCGGTGGGGCTCAGAGTGTTGGTCGATCAGAGTGCCCAGCAGCTGACGCGGCGCGCCGAGGTGACCCCCCTCGTCATCGGGGCGCGCGGCAGTGCGCTGGAACTGGTGCTCAACACCCTGTATTTCGGTACCGACGACCCCCACCCCGTGCCGTACTCGGAGGCGATACGGGTCGACACCAGCGGGCTGGCGCTGGCCATCCCGATGCACACACGATTCTCCT
>SMVY01000177.1 GCA_004357415.1 Gemmatimonadota bacterium | reverse complement strand
TTCAACACCAAGGGTGATGAAATCGAGAGCTGGGATCAGCACAACGCCTCACTCATCTACGAGAGCGCCAACGGTAACTGGATGGCCAAGGCGTTCATCCGCAACATCGAGGATGAAGACAACGTGACCGGTCACTACGTCACCTCTGATACGTCGGGCTTCTTCAGGAACTACTTCCTGACCGAGCCGCGGATTTACGGCGCGTCCGTACGCTACTCCTTCGGGGCCGGCTAAGCTGGTTAGTTGATCGACTAAACTCAAAGGGCGCCGACTGGCGCCCTTTTTTTTGGTTACCCTCGGCTGCTAGCCGTCCTGGCGGTGCTTATCCAATGCCCCACTCAGCCAGGCGGCGGTCGTAACCTGCGCCTTACCTTCGCAAGCCACCAGATACGGTTCTCCCGACCATGAACTGGCGGTGGCAATCCGCTCGATGAACTGCTCCGCGTCAGCTACGTGACGCCGCGCCCTGCGGTATTTCATCGCGAGGTGGGCAGCGGCGGCTTCGGAGTCGTGAACGTCTCCGTTGCGGATGAAATAGCAGCCACTCGAACCGATCTGGTTGAGCAGATATTCGATTTCCACATGTTCGACCGGTGCCGAGGCGATGGCCGCGGCCGTTGAGATAGACACAGAGATAGCCAGGAGCAATGGATAACGCTTCATAACTGCAACGTCACGTACATCGGGTTGTGATCCGAACTCGTCTCGGCTTCGGTGGATGAGGCAACCACCGTCAGGGCCCTCACATAGATCTGGTCGAGGTGCTGACCGAATATCCGTACACGGTGATCACGCCGGTATTCAACCGCGCTGAGACCGAGGGATTCAGCCCAGCGCGTCAGTGCCAGGGTCCGCCCCCGGCGCCAGGTATTGAAGTCGCCCGAGATGATCATCGGACCCCGATGGCCCTGCACCGCGTCGGACACGCTGGTGAGTTGTGCCTGGAAAGCCGCAAGTCCAAACGCAAAGTTGACTGCGTGAATATTCACCACCACCAGGGTCGTGTCGGATCCGGACAGACCGAACTCGGTGATGCCGGTCGCCTTGGGTGTCCCCAGCCACGGCTCGCGCACCGACAGGTTGCAGTGCGCCAGCGGCGCGATTCGGCTGAAGGTCACGACGCCGGTCGTCGCGCGCCGGGTGGCGAAGCCGGGTGCGAAGCTGAAGAACATCCGCTCGCCTCCCGCATCCGCCAAACGTTCACTGAACGCGGCTTCCTGCAACAAGGCCAGGTGATTGGCCTGCAGCATGGGCTCGAGGTCGGCCCACCACTGCGGCGTACTACCCTTCTGCACGTTCCAGTTGACCAGTCTGATCGCCGTGGAATCCAGGCTGCCGTGTTCGGGAGCGTGGTGCTTGCCGAGCACGTCGCGGCAGCGGGTGACGTCGTCGGCCAATGACGCAGGAGGGTGGGTCTGGGGTATTCGCGCGGAGAAGCTGGATGACGGTTGCAAGGCGCAACCGGCGAGGCACAGGGCCGCGACGATGCCGAGTAGACTCTTGCAAGTGACGCGATTGGGCAAAACGACCGGCACCCCGACCTCCATGTGCACGCGGCAGTGTAGCTGACCTCCCGCGCAAGTGTCGTGTCAAGAGTCACGCCGAGGGGTCTCAGCCACACAACCTGGCGCACATTCCGGATCCGCGTCAAGATGTTGCTTCACGTTGGGGCATCTTGGTAAGGGAACGGGGAGAGGCAACATGGCAGCACCATTGGACGGCATCCGGGTGGTCGAGATGGCGACTGCCATTCAGGGGCCGGCGGCAGGACTGTATCTGTCGGACATGGGCGCAGACGTCATCAAGGTCGAACCGCCCGCAGGCGATGCCAATCGCTACATGCGCGGGGTCGGCAACCAGTTGCCCGCCGATGCACTGGGGCCGCAATTCATCGCCATGAATCGGGGCAAGCGCTCTCTCGCTGTGGACGTTCACACGGACGCCGGTGGCAAAGCCGTTCACCAGCTGATCCGCTCCGCCGACGTGTTCCTGAGCAACTTTCGCGACGAAGCACTGCAGCGCATGGGGATGGGTCAGGCCACACTGACCGAACTCCAGCCCAAGCTCATCTACGCGATCGTCAACGGCTACGGCCCCAAAGGACCCGACGCTGGCAAGTCGATGCTCGACGGCGCCGCACAGGCCCGCGGCGGCCTGGTCAACGCCACCGGGCCAACGGACGGGATGCCAATGCCCGCGGGCGCCGCCATTGCCGATACCGCCGGCGCCATGCAGTTCGCCCTCGCCATCATGACCGCGCTGGTGGCGCGTGAACGTCATGGCGTCGGCCAACGGGTCTCCACCTCGGCGCTGGGCGCCCAGTTGTGGTTGCAGATGTGGGAAATCCAGCACTGTGCGATGACCGGCGCCGACCTGTCCCGCGAAGGAGTACATCACTCGAACATGCGCGGACCCTATGGCGTTTACGCGACGGCGGACGGTGGCGCTTTCCTGTTGGCCGTGCACATGGACGAGGACGCGTGGGCGGCATTCTGGGCGTTCGTCGAGATGCCCGAGCACGCCAGCGACCCGAACTGGGATAATCCCGGCAAACGGTTGGGCTTTCCGGGAACCGACGAAGGCCTGCCTGAAATCCGGGCGGCCACCGCGCGCGCCTTCGCCAGCAAGACAACGGCGCAATGGGAGGAGTTCCTGGCCGGACAACCCGAGATCATCTACGAACGGGTTCGCAACTACGCCGAAGTACTGACGGATCCACAGAATCGCGCCAACGACTACCTCGTGGACATGCACCACCCGGGGATCGGCCGGGTACCCGTGGTGGGTAACCTGGTGCATCTCGAGACCACCCCGGGCCGTACCGGAGGCCCCGCCCCGGCGCTGGGAGAAGCGAACGACGAGCTGTTGCCACAACTGGGTTTGAGCACCGAGGAGATCGCCGCGCTGAGCGTCCACAATGGGACAATACTTGCGGAGCGCATGGCGCTGCTCGAGGCGTAACGCAGCACTGGAGTCCAGTCCTGCTTGACGGGTAGACTGCGCCTCTTACCTGGGGAATGGACTCTATGCTCCGGTTGAAAGAACTCGGACCGGGTACCGCTGTGCTGTGTGGCTGCATGCTACTGCTGTACGCGTGTGGCGACACCGGCCCGGTCGCCGCGCCCCCGCTCGACATTCCCGTGGTTGAGGTGCAGCGCCGCGACGTCGCAGTGCCGTTGGAAATCGTCGGCGAGACCACCGGGTCGGTGGATGTCACCATCCGGGCACGCGTGGATGGTTTCCTCGACGCGATCCATTTCCGGGAAGGCCGCTTCGTCACCGAGGGTGATCTGCTGTACAGCATCGATCCCCGCCCCTTCGAAACGAAGGTCATGGAGTCCAAGGGCGGACTGGCCGAAGCCAACACAGGGCTTGCCAAAGCCCGCTCGGATCTCGCTCGGATTCGCCCACTCGCCGAAATGAACGCCGTCAGCGCCCAGGACCTGGACGCCGCGGTCGCCCAGTATGAAGCCGCACAGAGTTCCGTACAGATTGCCAAAGCCCGGGTCGAGCTCGCCGAAATCGAACTCGGGTACACCCAGGTGTACGCCCCCGTCGATGGGCTCATCGGCCTGACTCAGGCAGAGGTCGGCGACTTTGTCGGGCAGGGCGCCACCGGCGGGATGCTCAACGTCATTTCCCGCACCGACCCCATCGGGGTACGTCTGTCATTGGCCGAGCGTGCTTATCTGATCGCTGCGCGCCGGCTGGCTGGAACCGACCTCGACCGCAGCGACCGAGCCCCCAATCTGCACCTGATTCTGGCGGACGGTTCCGAGTACCCACATCTGGGGCGGGCCACCAAGATCGATCGCAGCATTAATGCGTCCACCGGTACCCTCACCGTCCAAGCAGAGTTTCCAAATCCTGATCATTTGTTGCGGCCAGGAATGTTCGCCCGCGTCCGCTTCGATGCAGAAACCCGGAAGGGCGCTCTGTTGGTTCCGCAACGAGCGGTGACCGAGCTGCAAAGCAGCTTCCGGGTGTTCGTGATCGGCGCGGACAATACGGTCGAGGTGCGCCAGGTCGAGGTGGGCCCCCGCCTGGGTTCCGAATGGATCATCGAATCGGGCCTCGATCCGGGCGATCGGGTCGCCGTCGAAGGGCTGCTGCGCATGCGGCCGGGGATGACCGTCAACCCGGTGCCCTTCATCACCGGCGGAGCCTGATCCTTGGGCGAGTTTTTCGTCAGACGCCCGATCGTGGCCATGGTCATCGCGATCATCACGGTGATCTTAGGGGTCACTGCAATGGTGGGTTTACCCATTGCCCAGTACCCCGACATTACGCCGCCGGAAATCAAGGTCGAAGCCACTTACACGGGCGCCAACGCGGTCGCCGTCGAGCAATCGGTGGCGACGCCGCTCGAGCAGAAGATCAACGGCGTCGAGAACATGATCTACATGAAGTCGGTCAACGCGAGCAACGGGCTGATGTCATTGTCCGTGTCCTTCGAAGTCGGCTCGGATCTCAACATGTCCAACGTGCTGGTGCAGAACCGGGTCTCGGAGGGTCAAGCCTCCCTGCCCGAAGACGTCAAGCGCCTCGGGGTGACCGTCAAGAAATCACTGACCTTTCCACTGTTGCTGATCACCCTGCGCTCGCCCGGTGAAAGCTTCGATGCCACGTTCCTGACCAACTACGCGAGCATCAATGTGCTCGACGAACTGGCGCGCATTCAGGGCGTCGGCCAGGTCAACATCTTCGGCGGCTCCGAGTACGCCATGCGGGTGTGGATCAAACCCGACCAACTGGCCAAGCTCGGCCTCACGGTGCCGGACATCGTCTCGGCCATACAGCAGCAGAACGAGTTGACCCCGGCCGGCAAACTTGGCGCGCCGCCCTCACCACCGGGTACCGAGTTCACCTACGTGGTGCAGACCGAAGGCCGGCTATCCACCGCGGAACAGTTCGAAGACGTGGTGGTCCGGTCGGACCCGGACGGCTCCCAGGTGTTTCTCGGCGATGTGGCACGGATCGAACTGGGGGCGCAAAACTACGACCAGATCGGTCGCTTCAACGGGGCACCCGCGGCGGTTCTGGCGATCTACCAGCTGCCGGACGCGAATGGGCTGGAGGTTGCCGGGAAGGTGATCGCAGCGATGGATACCGTGCAGACGCGCTTTCCCGATGACCTCGAGTACGTCATCTCGCTGGACACCACCAAGCCGATCTCCGCCGGCATCCGGGAAATCATCATCACCCTGTTCCAGGCGATCGCGCTGGTGATTCTGGTGGTGTACATCTTCCTCCAGAATTTTCGCGCGACGCTCATTCCCAGCCTGACCGTACCCGTCGCCCTGATCGGGACCTTCGCGGTGTTTCCGCTGCTCGGCTTCTCCATCAATACCCTGTCACTGCTCGGCCTGGTGTTGGCGATCGGCACGGTCGTCGACGACGCCATCGTGGTGGTCGAATCGGTGTCGGAAAAAATGGAGCACGAGGGGCTGACGCCTGAGCAGGCCACCATCGAGACCATGCGCGAGGTCTCCGGGCCCATCGTCGCCACGTCGCTCACGCTGATCGCGGTGTTCATACCCGTTGCCGCCATGGGGGGCATCACCGGCCGGCTGTACCAGCAGTTCGCGATCACGATCGCTATCTCCGTTGCGCTGTCCTCCATCAACGCACTGACCCTGAGTCCCGCCCTGGCGTCGACGCTGCTGCGGCCGCGCGGTGAGTCGACCAGCGTGTTGCAGAAGTTTTTCGACAAGTTCAACACCGGCTTCGAGCGGTTGACAGACCAGTTCATGGTGGTTACCGCCTTCTTCACCCATAAGCTGGTCCGGACTGCGGCTCTGCTGGGCGCCATCACCGTCGCGATGATTCTGCTGTTCCGGATCGTTCCTGGCGGCTTCGTGCCCGAGGAGGATCAGGCCTATCTGCTGGTTAACCTGCAGCTGCCGGACGCCGCATCATTGGAGCGCTCCGATGCCGCCGCGGTGAAGCTCGAAGCGATTCTGGCAGCCGACCCCGCGGTCCAGTCCTACACCACCATCACGGGCTTCAGCCTGCTCAGTGGCGCGACCGCAACCAATACGGCGTTCCTGTTCGTGCAACTCAAGGACTGGGATGAACGACCCAGCGCGGAAGATCACGCCCAGCGGGTGACCCAGCGATTGAACGCCGCCTTCGCGATGGGCATCACCGAGGGAATCGCCGTCGCGTTCGGTCCACCGGCGATTCCGGGCCTGGGAACCGGATCCGGGTTCTCGATGATGCTGCAGGATCGCGGCGGCAACGACCCCGCCTACCTTGCCCAGCACACCCAGGTGTTCATCGAAGCAGCGGCCCAGCGGGCCGAGATCGGTGGTTTGTTCTCCACTTACCGGGCCAACGTACCGCAGATGTTTCTGGACGTCGACACCCAGAAAACGATGAAGCTCGGGGTGGCGCCAGGTGACGTCAACACGACCCTGGGGGCATTTCTCGGCGGCGCCTATGTCAACGATTTCAACCGTTTCGGCCGACTGTACAAGGTGTACGTTCAGGCGGAGCCCGAATACCGCAAAGACCTCTCTGATCTGACCCTGTTCTACGTCCGCAACAACCAGAATCAGATGGTGCCCCTGGCCACGTTGATGAACGGGGTACGGACCAGCGGACCGGAGTTCACCAATCGCTTCAACCTGTTCCGTTCGGCGGAGATCACCGGCCGCCCCGCCCTGGGCTATACATCGACGCAGGCGCTCGCCGCACTGGAAGAGGTCGCCGCGGAGGTGCTACCACCGGACATGTCCTACGCCTGGAATGCCATGTCCTATCAGGAACAGGCCGCCGCTGGCACGGGCAGCGCCGTGTTCGTCATGGCGCTGGTGTTCGTATTCCTGATCCTGGCGGCCCAGTACGAAAGCTGGACGCTGCCTCTGAGCGTGCTGTTCGGAACACCCATCGCAGTGTTCGGTGCGATGTTCGGACTCTGGCTGGCGCGCCTGATGAGCCCCTCCTATGAGAACAACGTGTTCGCCCAGATCGGCCTGGTCATGCTGATCGGCCTGGCGGCCAAGAACGCCATCCTGATCGTGGAGTTCGCGCGCGCCGAGACATTGAAAGGAATGGAACCACTGGAAGCCGCACTCAAAGCCGCTCGGCGGCGCTTCCGGCCGATTCTGATGACTGCCTTCTCGTTCATACTGGGCGTGGTCCCCTTGTTGGTTGCCAGTGGTGCCGGTGCGGAGGCGCGCAAGGTGATGGGGATGACGGTGTTCAGCGGGATGCTGGTGGCGACCCTCGTTGGGGTCGTCCTCGTGCCCGGGTTGTACGTGATCGTCGAGCGTTACATCGGCAAGCCCCAGCGTGCCGACGACGTACCCGCGGCGGAGGCTGGTTAGTTGGCGAGGCGACTGGCACGTCTGACGATCCTCGCGCTCCTCGGCGGCTGCGCCGTCGGTCCTGACTACGAACGACCCCCATTGGACGTGCCCGATCACTATCTGCAGTCGGATGTGCAACCGGCGGCCACGGACCCCTCGATCGCCAATCTGGATTGGTGGGAATTGTTCGATGACCCCGAACTGGAGGCGCTCATACGAGCCGCACTTGCGAACAACAAAGAACTGGCAATTGCCGTCGCACGCATCGACGAAGCCGCTGCGGTGCTGGGCATCGTCCGAGCGGACCAGTTTCCGGTACTGAATGCCGAAGGCAGCGCCGGCCGGATCTCCAACAGCGAAGACCTAATTCCCTTCGCCGAGACCCGTGACGACTACTTTCTGGGGGCGTCGGCTGCGTTCGAGATTGATCTCTGGGGCAAGCTGCGGCGCGCCACGGAAGGCGCCCGCGCGGATCTGCTGGGGAGCGAGGAAACCGCTCGAGCCGTGACCATCAGCCTGGTCGCCGAGGTCGCCACGACCTATTTTCTGCTGCGCGACCTCGACCACCGCTACCAGGTCGCCACGCGCACGCTGACCTCCAGAGAAGACTCACTGGACATCATTCGCGCCCGCTTCGACAAAGGAATCGTGCCGGAACTGGATGTCAACCAGGCGGATGTGGAAGCCGCGGACGCGCAGGCGTCAATCGCCGCATTCGAGCGGCAGGTCATCCAGATCGAGAACGCGTTGCGCGTGCTGATTGGCGCCAACCCGGGCGCAGTAACCCGCGGTCTGCCGCTGGACCGGCAAACCGTCCCGGTGGATGTTCCCGCCGGCCTGCCGGTCACGCTGCTGGAACGTCGTCCGGATGTGCGCGCCGCTGAACAAGCCTTCGCCGCGGCAACCGCGCGCATCGGCGTGGCCCGAGCACTGCGTCTGCCTTCGTTGGGACTGACCGGCAGTTACGGCTCCGCGACCGACGACTTTGACAACCTGCTGGACAACGCGTCCGAGCAATGGGATTTCTTCGGTTCGATATTCGCGCCGATATTCAACGCCGGTCAGCTCAAGGCCCAGGAGCACGCCCAGATCGCCCGGGCCGAACAGGCACGCCTGGACTATGAACTCACGGTACTGAGTGCACTGCAGGACGTCGAAGACGCGCTGACCGCGATTCGTACCTTTCGCGCCGAGCACGCCGCCCGCCTCCGTCAACTCGCGGCGGCACAGACGGCTGCGAGACTGTCGAGGGCGCGCTATGACGGCGGAATCGTGAGCTACCTCGAGGTCCTGGACACGGAACGCAGCCTGTTTCAGTCCGAGTTGCTCGAATCGAGCACGCGGCAACAAAGCCTCACTGCGGTGGTGCAGCTGTATCGCGCACTGGGCGGCGGTTGGTCCGCCCAGTGAACCCGATGTCACGTCTGGACAGCCAATCCTCACGAATGTAATGTTATAACAATACCCTTCCACCCCTCATCGATGTCAACGCACAAACTCGACCGCTGGGCGATCTGGCTGTCCGGAGCCTGCCTGGTGCATTGTCTGGCCATCTCCGCCGCCGTGCTGTTGCTGCCCACCGTGGCCGGACTGCTGGTGCACGGCGAAACCGGAGTGCACTGGCTGTTTCTTACCATCGCCATCCCAATCAGCGCCATCGCGCTCGGCTCCGGCTATCGCCAGCACCGCTCCTGGTTGCGCCTGGCCGTCGGCACCGCGGGTCTTGCATTGATGTTCGTCGGCGTATCGCACCTCGCAGGCAGGGCGCTGGAGCCGCCCTTGACGATCACCGGCGTGACGCTGGTGGTGCTCGCGCACGTGCTCAACATCCGCCAGGCGCTGGCAGCTTCGGACCCACCGGCACGTGACTGAAGCCCTCCAAACGCCTCCACCCATCCGAACGCTTGGTGTGGTCGGCGATGTGCACGCCGAGCACCAGCGCCTCGAACGTGCCTTGAACCTGTTCGCCGCGCAAGGCGTAGATGCCGTGATCTGCACCGGTGACATTGCCGACGGTCCCGGCAGCGTCGACACGTGTTGCGACCTGCTTCGTCAAGCCAAGGTCACGACGGTGGCCGGCAATCACGACCGCTGGTTGCTCGATGACCGGGTGCGCGAGATCGAGGATGCGCATCACCGCTCGGATCTCAGCGAGACCAGCGAGGCGTTCCTCACCTCGCTCGGCAAAACCGCGTCACTCACGACCTGCGCCGGGGAATTGTTGCTGTGCCATGGGGTCGACCACAACGACCTGCGCAAAGTCTGGCCGGGTACGGAGCGCATGCCGATCGAACGAAGCCATGAACTCGATTCCATCATCCTAAGGAACCAGCATCGCTACGTAATCAACGGCCACCTGCACTACCGCGTGGTGGTCGACTTCGAGTCGCTCACGCTGATCAACGCCGGCACGCTATGCGGCCGCCACCGTCCCGGCGTATCGATCGTCGACTTCGCCCAGCAAACGGTAACCGCTTACCAACTCGATGACGCCCATCGGGACGCACCCTGCGTCGCGGAATGCGCCATCGCCCCCGATGAGAGTCGTCGCATCTGGGGCGACACTCAGGAATTCGATGGCCAGTGGACCCCCGTAACGCTCTACTGAGCGGGCCTTGCGGCGAGCCCCGGTACGCGGACGTGTGCTATCGTCTGTCGCTCTCTGAAGTATCCCGCAGCTTATGACCCACTGGAATTACGGCGACATCCTCGATGCCGTCGCTGCGGTAAC
>SMVY01000176.1 GCA_004357415.1 Gemmatimonadota bacterium | reverse complement strand
GGGCACCGATGCGGGGTCTTGCAGGAAATCCTCATAGAGCGCTTGCGCGAAGCCCGCATTGGCGGTTTCGAAGACGTTGGGATCCACAGCACACTCCCAAAGGAACTGTTGGCATTCGGTTCGAGGTGAGAAGATAACGTTCTCGCCAAGCGGTCGCAGGGCAAGGAGTTGGCTCCTAAGGACGTGCGGTACATGGAGGTGCCCGGGCTTGCCGAGGCTGGGTGTCGCCGGTAATCTCCAGTCCATGTTGCGCCGTCGCTGGATCGTCATTGCCACCCTGGTGTGGACGCCCCTGCTGTCCTGCGATCGGGGACAGCCGAGGGCCGTCATCGGGGTCGTCTTTGGCAGTCCGGAGGCTGTACGGGTGGCCCAGGCCGTGATCGCCGAAACGGCACAGGAGGGAGAGCCTGTCATCCTCCTGCAACACGATCAGAGAGCCACCCCTTCGCCGGACCTGACCTTCCGCCGCGCCGAATGGGTCCTGGCTCTTCCGGACCTGGTGGCCGTGGTCGGGCACGAGGCGAGCGGCAGTTCGCTGACCGCCGCCGCCCTGTACCACGATGCCGGTGTTCCGTTGATCGTTCCCACCGCCACCACCCCGCTCCTCAAGGGGAAGCCGGGGGTGTTTCCGCTGGCACCGAACGACTCCCTCCAGGGTGCATTCCTGGCACAATTTGCCGCCCATCAGCTCGACGCCAGCCGCGCCAGCGTGTTCTTCGTGACGGACGAGTACGGCTATGGCCTCCGCCGGGGTGTGGTGGAGGAGTTCGTGCGCCTAGGGGTGGAGGTGATCGACGAGGTACCGATCAACACCTCCTCCAACGTCGACGCCATGGCGGCTGCGTCCCTGGCCCGCGGGAAGCCGGATGTGATTGTGGCCGCGGCCCGCTATCCCGAAGTGTGGGATCTCGCCCGAGCTGTGCAGGCGCGAGCTCGTGACGTGCGGATACTGGCGGGCGATGGAGCGGACCAAATGCCCGACGCCTTGCAGCGAGCTGGCGCTGCTGCCGATTCGGTGTATCTGTCGGTGTTCTGGCATCCTGACGTCGCCGACTCCTCCGGGCTGGTGTTCATCCACCGGTTCCGGTTGCTCACAGGCCGGCAGCCGTCCGCGGTGGATGCCTTGGTATACGATGCCATCATGGTGACGGTGGCGGCCATCCGTGCGGTCGGTCCCGATCGTAGGCGTGTCACCCGCTATCTGGAGAGGTTGGGGGTAGGACGGCCGGGTTATGAAGGTGTTACCGGCGAGATCGACTTTCGGCCCATGCGGTCGCGGCCGATCCTCATGATTCAATCCCACCAAGAGGAAACCCACGTGGTCTACCAGCCGTGACCAACCAGTCCGCTGCGGAAACCCGCCGTCGGGGTCTCAGCCTCAAGGGCGTTCTTCTGGTACTCCTCTCGGCGGTCACGGTCTACGCCACCGCCATGATGGTGTTTCTGACCTTCCAGTTGGGACGCATCGCGGCCGACATGAGCCGAAGCGTGGAGCCGGAACGGTTTCTCTATGAGGAAGTGGTCACCCGGGTCCACGTGCTGACCGGTGCCTCAACCACCATTCACCAGATCACGCACCAGGATGAACCGATCGACACCGCCGCTATCGCGCGGTTGCGCGAGGATGTGTCGAAGTACATCGTCAGTCACCGGTTCCCGCCGCTCGACCAAATTTCCCCACAAGCCCGGGAGCCGGTCATGTTGGCGCAAGCCGACGCCGACCGGTTGCAGACCATCCTGTTCGAAGTGCTCGACTTGATGGCGTTAGGCCAACTCGAAACGGTCCCCCGGCGTGTCGAGGAGATGGACTCCTTGAGGATCGTGTTCGACGCCCGACTCACCAGTGCCCAGATCGAGGGTATCAAGGACCTGCAAGCTCGGCGGGAGATCCTGGCGGATACTTCGCGTGAGGCACTCACCGCGTTGGGGATATGGCTGGTGGTGGGGCTTATTGGCTTGCCCGTCATCTGGATCATCGCCCGCAAGCGGATCTGGCAGCCGCTTTCCCGCCTCGAGGAAGGACTCGCTCGAGTCGCCCAGGGTGACTTGCGGGTGCAACTCTCCGTGCGGCGCTTCGACGAAGTCGGCCGCTTGGCCAGCCACTTCAACTCCATGACGGGCGTCCTGCAGCAGCGGGCGGAGGAACAGGGACGGTTCGCCGCCGCGGGACAGTTGATTGCCGGCGTCGCCCACGAGGTCAACAACCCGCTCATGGCCATTGCGGCCATGGGCGAGACGCGACTGGAAGACCCGGCGCTGCCCCCCGAACAACGCGCCGAGCTGAGGCACATCGTGCGCCAAGCCAGGCGCGCGGGCCGGCTGCTGTCGGGACTGCTCCGGTTCGTCCGGGCGGATTCGAGCGGCCTTGACTCAGCCGACCTCAACAGAGTGTGCCGGGACGCGGTCGACCTGGTGTCCTATCGGTTCGGTCACGAGGACATCACCCTCGATGCCCGGTATGCCGTGGACCTCCCGTATGCCAAGGGCGACCCCGCGCGCATCGAACAGGTGGTGGTGAACCTCATAAGCAACGCCCTCGACGCCCTGCAATACGTCGACTCCCCCCGGCTCGTCACCATCAACACCTACGCCCTCGATGACCAAGTGTGTCTGGCGATCGAGGACAACGGTCCCGGCATCGCCGCGGAATTGCAGCCGCGTCTGTTCCATCCGTTCACTTCCACCAAGGGCAAGGATGGTACCGGACTCGGGCTCTACATTTCCCGGCAGATCGTTCGCGACCTCGACGGAGATCTCGTCTTCGAAGCGATGGGGCAGGGGGCGCGGTTCGTCATCTCGTTGCCTGTGTCAACCGAGGCCGTCGTGGATCAAGCTACCCGGTCACCGCCGCAGCCGTTGCCACGGGTGGCAACGTTGAAGGGACTCCGGGTGTTGCTGGTGGACGACGAAGAAGGCATCCGTATTCCACTGGCCAAATTTCTCACCAAGCGCGGGGCCCACACCATTCAAGCGGTCGACGGCGTGGATGCCCTCGACAAGCTCGAGCACCATGAGGTGGACGCCATCCTCGCCGACTTGAAGATGCCGCGTATGGACGGTGCGGCGTTGTACCGCGCCCTGTTGGAGAATCGGCCGGAACTCGCCGACCGCGTCATCTTCCTGACCGGCGATCTGGCGCAAATGCAAGAAGGGCCCGGGGCTGACTTCGACCGCCGGCGGGTGCTCATCAAGCCGGTGAGCCTGGTGGACGTGGAGCAAAGCCTGCAACAGTTTTGCGTGGCGCCACCGGCCGACTCGTCGGCCTAGCCATCGGGTAGCGTCGCGCGATACGCCCGCGCCGCTGCCTGCCGCGTCTCGCGGTCCCAACCCATCTCCACGGCCATGACCCCGGCCGCTGCTTCGACGGCCGCGCGTCCCCCATCGTCGGTTTCCCAGCGAAGGTGCAGCCGCCGGGTCAGCACGTCATCCACGGTCGTCACGAACTCGCGCCGGACGCAGTGCACCACCTCGGCGAGGACCGCTGGGTGGCTGGGGTGGAGCGGTGCCATCAGGTCGCGCCGGTCGCGGCACAGGTTGTACACCGCGGCGGCCTCGGTGCCGAAGGTCTCGAGCAGGTGTTCTACCGTCTCCGGGGCGAGACCCAGGTCGAGTCCCGGTTGGCGGAGCGGGCTGATGTCGTGAGCCTCGCCTCCGGGCAGGGGATCCGGCGCCGAAGAGCCAGACTCTCGTCCCGATCGACTGCCCGACGCCCGCAGCGCCTTGATGACCGCGTCGACGGCTTCCTTGGCCATGACGCGATGATGTGCCGCCGATCCGCCCACCACGGTAATCAACCCATGCGGGCCGATCTCGACCCAATGCTTGCCACCACGGCGCCGGGAAGGATCGTTGGGCGCACCGATGTGGGCGTCGATGTAGCTCCAGGTGAAATGAATGTCGTCCCGTGTGAGCCGGGCATTGGGAAAACTGGCGTTGACCGAGCGCAGCAGGTAGACGATGTCCTCGTCCGTTGCCCCGGGTGCGTCGGCGTCCTCGACTTCGGTGACGCTGGGGCCGATCACGCTGCGGGTGGCCCACGGAATGAGGTGGATGAGACGCCCGTCCAGCGGGCTCTCGATGGCCATCGCGTGTCGATGCCCGACGCGGGCACGGGGGACGGCAAGGTACGCGCTCCGCCTGAGGGCCAGGAGTGGGTCACCGGAGTCGCTCTCGAATCGGCGAATCGAATCGATCCACGGGCCGGTGGCGTTGATCACCGCCCCCGCCCGCACTCGTCCCGTCTTGCCACTCACGCCGTCCCGCACGGCGGCACCACGAATCTTGCCGTCGGCGAGGTCGAGCGACTCTACCTCCGTATAGCTGGCGACCACGGCTCCGTGGCTCGCGGCCGACCTGGCGGAGGCCACGGCCAATCGGGTCCCGTCGTACAGCGCGTCCTGGTACCAGGCGCCGCCGACCAGGCCGCGATCGCGCAGCAGCGGCTCCAGTGCCAACAGGCCACGCTTGCCGAGGAGGCGGTGCCGTCGCACATTCCTGAACAGACCCGCCCACTGGCGGTAGAGCAACGCAGATACCAGGTGCCACCGGGAGGCCTTGCCGTGTTGCTGGATGGGAAAGATGAACGGAGTAGGACGAACGAGGTGCGGAGCCATGGCTTGGAACACCAGGCGTTCCCGGTTCGGCGCCAACCGCAGGTGGAGGGTACCCTGGTCCCAGTGTTGAAGGCTCCCGTACACCAGACGGTTCGACGGCGCCATGCGACCGCCGGCCAGGTCGCTCCGGTCGACCAGAATGGTGCTGAGGCCCCGTGCCGCGGCCTCCCGGGCGATGCCGCTCCCCGTGAGGCCGCCACCAATCACCAGCAGGTCCACCGGCTGGGCCGGCAGATCCTCTACCGGCACGCGCCGTGAGGGCATTCCTCTAGTGTCCATCCCGCCGCCGCCTCCCCCGGCCATCTCTCCACCCAGCGGCTGGTTTACCTGGCACGACTTTCTGTTGGGGCAGGGAACCAGAGTGCTCGACATCGGGTGCGGAGAAGGCCGCCACAGTCTCGCCGCGGCCGAACGTGGGGCCGAGGTCGTCGCCATCGATCGCGACACCAAACGGCTCGAGGCGGGGCGCGCCACGGCGGAACAGCGCCGGCTGAACATCGACTGGCTGGCCGTCGACCTGGAGGGCGACTGGCCCGATCTCGGAACCTTCGACGTGGTGCTGGTATTTAATTATCTTGACCGCGCCCGCTGGCCGAGGATCATCGACGCGGTAGCACCCGGGGGGGCGCTGATGGTCGAGACGTTTCTGGTGGCCCAACGCGACCTCGGCTGGGGCCCGAAGTCCGACGACCACCTGCTGCATCCGGGAGAACTGGCCCGCCTGGTTTCGCCGTTGGAGATCTTTCATGGCCGAGAAGTGTTGGAGCCCGTCGATTCGGAACGGTGGCGCGCTGTTGCCAGTGTCGTCGCCCAGCGGCGTGCCGAGTAGCTCCGTGTATTCACTAACGCCGTCCCGCGTCGCTCACGCCCCGTTGGTGCCCTCGAATAACGCTCGGTCCTGCCCCTTGGGACAAGGTTCAGCCATCGTGGCCGGTCATGGCTGACTTCCTGGGTGGGCGCCGGGTCGCCATCGTGGACGGCGTGCGGACACCGTTCGCCAAGAGCGGGACCCTCCTCAAGGCCGTCCCGGCGGTCGCGCTCGCTCGCCACGCCGCCAAGGAACTCATGTACCGGACCGACCTTCCCGGCAGCGACGTTGACGAAGTGATATTCGGCCAGGTGATCCCCTCCGTGGTGACGCCCAACGTGGCTCGGGAAGTCAGCCTCCTGCCGCAGTTCCCCAGGACCATCCCGGCCTACACCCTGAACCGTGCCTGTGCTTCGGCCGCCCAGGCCGTGACCTCGGGGGCAGACCAGATCCTCTTGAACCATGCGGATACCGTCATCGCCGGTGGCGTCGATTCCCTGTCAGACATCCCCATCCTCCATTCTCGCCGTTTCAGCGAGATCCTGGTGCAGGCGAGCAAGGCCAAGTCGTTGGGACAGCGTCTCAAGGCGCTGGCCGCCATACGGCCTCGGGACCTGGTGCCGGTTACCCCGGCCATCGCCGAGCCGTCCACCGGCGAGTCGATGGGACAAGCGGCGGAGAAGATGGCCAAGGAGAACCATATCAGCCGGGAGGACCAGGATCGGTTCGCGCTGATGAGCCACCAGCGGGCCGCCCAGGGAACCGCTAGCGGGGTCCTCACCCGTGAGATCGCCCCCTGGCTCGAAGGGCGGAACGCCCCCATTACCAGCGACAACGGCATCCGGGCCGACACCTCGCTCGAGGCGCTGGCCAAGCTCAGGCCGATATTCGACCGTCGATACGGCACCGTCACGGCCGGGAACTCCTCGCCGCTCACCGACGGCGCCGCCGCGGTGCTGCTGATGGAATCGGACAAGGCCGTGGCGATGGGATACCGGCCGCTGGCCCTTATCAGGAGCTACGCCGTTGCCGCGGTCGATCCCGGCAGGCAACTCCTCATGGGGCCCGTATACGCCGTTCCGCTCGCCCTCGACCGGGCCGGCATCACTTGGCAGGATCTGGGAGCGGTGGAGATCCACGAAGCGTTCGCGGCCCAGGTGCTGTCGAACGTGCAGGCCTGGGCCTCTCAGGCCTGGGCCGACAAGCTCGGCCGATCCAAGCCCGTGGGCGAGGTCAACTGGGACATCACCAACGTGTACGGCGGTTCCATCGCCATCGGACACCCGTTCGGCGCCACCGGCGCGCGGCTGGTTACCACGCTCGCCAATGAAATGCAGCGGCGGGATGTCCAGTTCGGGCTCATCTCCATCTGTGCCCAAGGGGGAATGGGGTTCGCCATGGTACTGGAACGCTCCTGATGCCGATTTTCCAGGTAACCAACGAAGACGGCGTCGCCGTCGTGACCATGGACCTCCCCGGTGAACCGGTCAACAAACTGAACGCCGCCGCCAAGGCCGAGTTCATGGAGGTGTTTGCCGCGCTCGCCCAAGACGGCAACGTCAAGGCGGTGGTGTTCCTCTCCGGCAAGCCCGACACCTTCATCGCCGGCGCGGACATCGAAGAGTTTACCAAGGTCAAGAGCCGGGAAGAGGCCGAGGCACTGAGCCGCGGCGGCCAGGCGATGCTCGACGCCGTCGCCAACCTCTCCAAGCCGGTCGTGGCTGCCATACACGGGGCCTGCCTCGGCGGGGGACTCGAATTTGCCCTTGCCTGTCACTACCGCGTTGGTTCCAGCGACGACAAGACGCAATTGGGACTTCCGGAGGTCCAGCTGGGTCTGTTACCTGGAGCCGGTGGCTGCCAGCGCCTCCCCCGCCTGATCGGGCTCCGGGCGGCCCTGGACATGATTCTGGCCGGTAAGTCCGTCCGCGCCCGGAAAGCCTATCGGCTGGGTTTGGTGGACGAGTTGGTACCCCAGTCCATCCTGCGGCAGTCCGCCCTCGCGGCCGCCCGCAAGCTGAGCCGGGATCCCTTCGTCAAGCGCGCCAAGCGCGGCACCGGGTTCATGGGTCTGTTGCTGGACCGGAACCCGCTCGGCCGCCGGTTGGTGTATTCCCGGGCCGGCAAGTCGGTCCGGAGCAAGACCGGTGGCCATTATCCGGCCCCGCTGGCGGCCCTCGATTGCGTGCGCATCGGGCTGGAAAAGGGCATGGCGGCCGGCCTGGTGACTGAGCATAGCGAGTTCGGACGCTTGGCCGTCACCGACGTCTCCCGCAAGTTGATACAGATCTTCTTCGGCACCACCGCTCTCAAGAAGGACGACGGTGTTCCCCGCGGCACCGGGACGGCACTCGAGGTACGCCGGATGGGTGTGGTGGGATCAGGGTTCATGGGCGCCGGCATTGCCGGGACGGCGGTGAGCCGGGCCCAAGTCGAGGTACGTCTCAAGGACACCGACCTCGGCCGCGTGGCCGTCGGGCTCAAGGCTGCCCGCAGCCCGCTCGACAAGGGACTTGCCCGGCGCCGGCTCACCAGGTACGACTACGCTCGTCAGGTGGCGTTGTTGTCCGGCACTACCGACATGACCGGTTTTGGGAGATCGGAGCTGGTCGTCGAGGCGGTATTCGAAGACCTCGAGGTCAAGCGGAAGGTGTTGGCCGAGTTCGAGGAGGTTCTTCCTGACGGATCGGTGTATGCCACCAACACGTCGACCATCCCCATCCAGCGAATCGCGGACGGCGCGGCCCACCCGGAACGGGTCATCGGCATGCACTTCTTCTCGCCGGTGGAGAAGATGCCGCTGCTCGAGGTGATCCCCGGCAAGGACACCAACGCCGACACCATCGTCACCGCCGTGCGCTTCGGTCGGCGCATGGGCAAGACGGTCATCGTGGTACGAGATCACCCCGGTTTCTGGGTCAATCGCATCCTGTCGCCCTATATGAACGAAGCGGGCCATCTATTGAAAGAGGGTACCCCGATCGAGGCGATCGACCGCACCATGACGCGCTACGGTTTCCCGGTGGGACCGATCGCGTTGCTCGACGAGGTCGGCATCGACGTGGCTCAGAAGGCGTCCGGTGTCATGCACGAGGCGTTTGGTGAGCGGCTCCGACCCGCTCCGGTCATCGACGCTCTGATCGGTGACCGGCGGCTCGGGCGCAAGAACGGACGCGGGCTGTACCGCTACGAAAAGGGAAAAAAGAAGGGCCCCGATAAGTCAGTGTACCGGCTGCTTGGCGTGCAGCGGAGCGAGGAAGTGTCGCCCGAAACGATCGAACAACGCCTGCTGTTTGCCATGCTGAACGAAGCCGCCATGGCCGTTGGCGAGGGCGTGGTGCAATCGCCGCGTGATGGTGACATTGGGGCCATCTTCGGAATCGGATTCCCGCCGTTCCGTGGTGGTCCCCTGCGGGTGATCGACACCTTGGGTGCCGCCAGAGTGGTGGACGTGTTGCAGAGCCTGGCCGCCATGTACGGCCCCCGATTCACCCCCTGTGACGCGCTGGTCGAGCAGGCCAGGGCCAATCGGAAATTCTACCCCGACTGATCTCTCCCGACACGTCGGTGGCAAGTGCAGAACGCCCGACGGAGGCTCCTTCCTACCCGGGTAGCAGGCGCTCTACCTGGCATCTCCCTGTAGTGTAACTCCCACAACGACATATAGTTGTCGCCGCCGCCCCGGGCCGCCCCGGACGCGGCACGCTCGTTGCTCGTTGATGCTTCCCGACGTGCCGGCCACGGCCGGTGGACGGCACGATTACTCGGTCCATCTGAGCAGGAGTAGTCCCGTGAAAGTCCTCGGAGCAGTACTACGGAAAGCCCCAGGCTGGGGCATGGTAGCCGCCGCAGTCTTGATGACGGCGTGTGGTGGTGGTGAACTCAAGCCGAACGTTCTCCCCGCGGTGGATGACGTGTTGAGCGCTCTGTCCACACTCGATGGCGCCACGACGGCCACACTCCGTCGGGGCGCCCGCCCGGCTGCCGTGGGTGGCCCGGTGGCGTCGTTGGACGGCATCAGTGTGGGTATCAACGGCGGCAGTTTGCCGATGACCGTCACCAGCGCCACCGCCTTCAACCGGGTGGTGCTGGCGATCGAGGGTCTCGACGATTACTACGAGTTGGTACTGCCGGCGGCGGTGACGTCCGTGGAGCTGGTGGCGACCATCCATCCGAGCGCCAACGCCACCGACAACATGAACGTCCTTTACGGGCTGAGTAGCGGCTCGGGCCAGGGCGACTTTGCCGCGCATGCGGTGCGCATCATTCGCGTGGCCACCGGTGACGTGCAGGTCAGCGTGGTATGGGATGCGCCGACCGACGTCGACCTTCGGGTGACCGACCCCAGTGGTGAACAGGTCTACTTCGGTAACCTGCAATCCCAGAGCGGTGGCTTTCTCGACCTCGATTCCAACCCGGCGTGCAGCATCGACGACATCAACAACGAGAACATCGTGTGGCCGACCGATGGGGCACCATCGGGAACGTACAAGGTGTCGCTCGACTACTGGTCGGACTGCGGTGAACCCGAAACCAACTGGGTCGTCACCGTACAGTCTCAGGGTCAGGCGCCGCAGATTTTCAGCGGCACGTTTACCGGGCCATCGGCCGGCGGCGTGGACATCGATTCGCTGGCGTCGTTCGTTCGCTAGAACCAGCAGTAAGATCTCCTGAAATGAGAAAGGCCCATGCCGATTCGGCGTGGGCCCTTTTTCTGTGCGCTAGGGCTGTGTCATACGGCCTTGGCCGCCCAGCTCTCTCACTCAGCGATGTGAAAAGCTCCTAACAGTATCAAACGGCAGATGATCTCCTTCGTCTTTGCCGTAGTACGCCACCTGAATGATGCCTTCACGGTCGATCAGGAAATCAGCCGGCATGGTCGTCACGCTGCCTTTGATGGTGGTTGGCACGTATCCTTTGAACATTGCTCGTAGCAGAGTCGGCATGCGCAAGAACATGCCTTTCAACACCCCACCAACGGAGTGCTCGATACCATACTCCCTGTAGTAGGTGTTGTCTGCGTCTGCCACAATGGGGAACGGCGCTTTGTGCCCTTCGGCATGCCGTATCAGATTATCCAGCGGCGAATCGAACACGGCAACGATGGTGAAGTCGTTACCGAACTCATGAAAGCGCCTGACCAGTTGGTTTACCCGCAGATTACAGAAAGGACAACTTGCAAAACGGAAAAAGGACAACATGAACGGTTGTCCTGTCGTGCTTTCGCTCTCGAACATCGAGCCGTCGATTGCGGGAAGCCGTATGTGCTGTGCTCTGGTACCAGTTGTAAGGCGCATGCCGTTCCTTTGTGGGTATTGCCGAGGCGACCTGGCGTTGAGTGCCCGCCACCAGCGAGTTACCCACGTCAATCCATGACTTGCCAAGCCCTCGTGCCGCACTTTCTAATGCCGCAGGAGGAGACCGAGTCGCTTCGCCGATTGACGAAGAGACGTCAGCTGGCGAAGGGACTGAGCCGGCTCCAGGTACCCGGGCGACTGCGAAGCAGGTACCCGCCGGCGAGTAGCACAGCGAGGGCGTTGGCGACCACTATGGACCACCAGGGCAGCAGCGGTCGGATTGGGCTGGTCAGCAGGCCGACCGCCACGATGGTGACGACGAACCCCGCCACGATGGTAAACAGAACCATCGGTGAGCGACAGTGTGCCAATCACAGCCCGGCCCGGAATAGCGGGAGAGGTGTGTCAAGCCGCGTACCCGATCACGGCGAAGAAGTGGCACGTGGTGCCGGTCAGGACGCAGAGGTGCCATAGAAAATGACTGTAGCGCACTCGCTTCAGAGCGTAGAACGCCACGCCCCCGGTATAGGCCACACCGCCGGCCACGAGCCAGATGAGACCCGCCTGAGGCATGCGCTGCCATAGCGGTTGGATCGCAACAATCACCAGCCAGCCCATCGCCAGGTAGATCGCCGTGGAGGCAATCGGGTACCGTAGCCCCCGCCCCCCGACCACCTTGAAGAGTACTCCCGCGAGCGCCAGGCCCCACACCGTGCCGAACAGCGTCCAACCCCACGCGCCACGCAGTATGCCGAGGGTGAAAGGCGTGTAGGTACCGGCAATGAGAAGAAAGATCGCCCCGTGATCGATGACCCGAAGTGCCCGCTTGGCTGGCGAGTGCGGGAAGGCATGGTAGAGAGTGGATGTGAGGTACAGCACAGCCATCGTCGCGGCGAAGATGCTGACGCCCACGATACTGGCGGCACCGTGGGGGATCGCACCCAGCACCAAGATCGGCGTCACCGCGATGACCGCCAGAAAGCCAACGCCGTGGCTGACGCTATTGGCGATCTCTTCGCCGGCTGACTGTTGAGAAATGTGCACCCAACACCCCTGAACTGGTTCCTAAGGCACTGCCCATGAGATGAAGGCCGAGGCTGCCATTTGTGACCGGCGACCGGCTCAGCTTGGTGGCGTTGTGGCGGCCGGGGCCAAGGCGTTGGCGTGGACCCAGCGCGTCAATGCTCGGTCCACGTCCTCTAGTTCCTGGGCCGGATCATAGGCCACCGCGGGGCACCGGCGACCCTCGACCATCAAGTACCACATGGCGGGGCCGCCCAGTTCGCCGCGCCGCTCATTCGGCGGATGGGCCTCGTAGGAGACAAAATGAAAGGTCCGGTCGTCAATGGCGAGATGGCGCTGCTGTGGTTTAAAGGCGCTCATGCAATGCTCCGGTCACGGGGCCAAGCCAGGAATGGCGCCGGGAAGGAGCACCAGGAGGTTGGGTAGGAAGCCATTCCCCAAAGATAACCCGGTGTCCTTCCCGGAGGCGGCCTGAAGGCGGTCTCGAGGCGCTACTGCTGGGCCGCGGGCGTATCGGGGGAATCGGGGGAATCGGGGTCTGTGTCTTGGTCGGCTGGGGTGGGGTCGTCGGGCGCGTCTCGTTCGGCGCGGCGCTGGCGCTTTTCCTCGCGTTTACGCTTCTTCGCCAGTTCTTTCTGCCGCTTCTCGAAACCATAGTTCCGCTTGGGCAAGGGCATCTCGGGGTGGAATGGGGGCCGATCTGAGGAGCCAGGGTCAACAGAGCAAGATAAGGGGTCGGCGTTGCCTCCGCTCGACCATCCTCACGGGTTGTGTGGCAGCCGGCGTACCCTTAAGCTTCCCGCCGTCGGGGGTTGGGTTGTCGACCCGGTACCGCCAGCGCGCACAGGCGGCTTCGCAGGATTCCCTTCATCATCAGTGCGCAGCAACGAGTACGGCTAACCGGCAGATCGTCGGAGGGCCATGCCACAACGATAGGACACTTGTGCCTTTTAGTAACCTGGGATTGCACCCGAGTCTCCACCGCGGCATCCGTGATCTCGGATTCGTCCGCCCCACGCCCATCCAGACCGAGGCCGTTCCGCCCGGACTGGCGGGTCGCGACGTGCTCGCCTGCGCCATGACGGGGAGTGGCAAGACGGCGGCCTTTCTGTGGCCGATCATGCATCAGATCCTGGCCAACCCGCGGCGGGCGACTCGGGCTCTGATAGTGACGCCCACGCGGGAGTTGGCGGCCCAGATCCTGGGAGACCTCCAGGATCTAGGGAAGCATACCCCGATCACCGCCGCCGCCATCTTCGGCGGCGTGGGCATGGGCCCGCAGGAAGCCGCCTTCCGCCGGAAGGTAAACGTGCTCATTGCCACGCCGGGCCGGCTGCTGGACCACCTGCGCTCGGACTACGCCCGGCTCGATGACGTGGAATATTTCGTGCTCGACGAGGCCGACCGGATGCTCGACATGGGGTTCTTGCCCGACGTGAAGAGGATCGTTCGCCAGCTTCCCCGGCAGCGCCAGACGTTGTTCTTCAGCGCCACCATGCCGGAGCCGATCGTGGCGTTGACGCGTGAGCTGTTGCAGTCACCGGTTCGCATCCAGCTCCAGCGCCGGGCCGCCCCCGCGCCGGGGATCACTCAGGCGGTGTACCCGGTTCCCCAGGAACTCAAGCGTGGCCTGCTGATAAAACTCCTCGAGCGCGGGGATCTGAAGGAAGCGCTGGTGTTCACTCGCACGAAGCATCGCGCCGACCGACTGTGCAAGTCCCTGGTGAGTGCCGGCATCGTGGCGGAGCGGATCCACGGCAACCGGTCGCAGGCGCAGCGCACCGCGGCGCTTGCGGGGTTCAAGGCGGGCAAGTTCCGGGTGCTGGTGGCCACCGACATCGCCGCGCGGGGCATCGATGTGGAGGCGCTGGGGCACGTGGTGAACTTCGACGTGCCGAAGGTGCCCGATGACTACATCCACCGCGTGGGCCGGACGGCTCGGGCGGAAGCCCGGGGCGAGGCCTTCACCTTCGTGGCACCGGAGGAAGAGCGCGAGCTACGCGCCATCGAGCGGGCGGTGGGGCAGAGGATACCGCGGGTGAAGGTGCCCGACTTCGATTACAGCGCCAGGCCCGAGGCCAAGCTGGAGGTGCCGATCGCCGAGCGGATCGCCGCGATCAGGGCTCGCAAGAAAGAAGATCGAGCCCGAGCGAGGGTCAACGCCGAGCGCCGCGCGGCCGCACCTGGGCGGGCTGCGGTGCCCACCCCGAAACGGTCGCGCCAGGGGCGCCGGGGACGCCGATCCGGCGGGCGGTGAAGCGCCGCCCCCTGCAACCCGTTTCTAGGCGCCGTTGAACGGGTGCTGACGACGGATTGACTGAATCGCTTGGTCGAGCTGCTGAAGAAACCGTGACCGGTCACTCTTCTTCAGTGGCGCGGGCCCGCCCGTTATCTCTCCGGCCTCGCGAAGTTGTGACAGCAGGTCCCTGGTCGCGACGGCTTCGCCGATGTTGTTTTCCGTGAACGGCTTCCCTGTTGTGCCGATTACCCGCGCGCCTTCCTGGAGGCAGCGGCTGGCAAGCAAGATGTCAGCGGTGATCACGATGTCGTGAGGTTGCACCTGGCCGACGATCCAATCATCGGCCGCGTCGAGGGCGTTCCCTACGACTTCGAGTGCAATCCATCGTTCATCCGGCGTTCGCATCCAGGAATTGGCCACCAATGTCACCTCGAGGCGATACCGGCGCGCGACGCGATATACCTCCTGCTTGATTGGGCAAGCGTCAGCGTCTACGAAGATGTGCAGCAAACGAAGATCCTCACTTACCGCATACGTGTTCCGCCGAACAGGACTCCGTGCGGCATCGCCGACCCGCTTGCACCATGGGGCCAATCGGCCCGCTTGAACGACACTCCCAGCCGGCCGGACGCGGGGTCACGGAAAGTCTCATCCCAGGTCAGGACCCCGGTGCCGGAATCGAACCTGGCTATGAGGATCCGCGGGTCCTCGTCCGCATGGCTCGTGAACACGACCCGGTCACTCCCGGGATCACGGGCTGCCCAGTGCGGCATGAAGGTTGAATCGCCGGTGAGCCGGCTGACGACTCTCGGCTTTCGCGGGTCGGCGATGTCGAGCACCACGACCTCGCGGGCTTGGGTCACCGGCATGATCCAGTAGTGGCCAATGACCACCGGAACGCCGCACCAGGTGTATTTGGGCTGTTCGAGTACCATCACTCGTTCGATCCGCGGATCGTCGCCGTCGAGTTCGGTAAGCAGGTAGAACCCGCAGTAGAAGGTGTTCATCATCGCCGTTCGATCATCCTCGAGGAACTTGACTTCGAACGGGTAGCGCCAAGCGGAGTCCGACTCGACCTCCGGCACGGGAATCGTCTTGAGACGTGTCAGATCCGAGAGCCGCCACAGCTGGATGACGTCCGCGGTCCGTTCATCGTCCATCGGTGAGCTCGTTGTGACGATCCGATCGATCACCGCTGAAGCGTCCAGCGCGTAGGTCCGGATCGGGGCACCCTCGAATTCAGGGTCGGCGGAGCTGGAGACGCCAAGCAAGCGCCCGTCCGGTGCAAACCGCGCGAGGCCGCCGGGCCGGCCGGCCTCGTCGTCGTCGCCGAACTGCATGGTGGCGAGAACGGTACCATCGGCAACCCGGAGGAAGCTGTGCGGCGTGTGGTAGCCGGGCACACTGTCCACCTCGCCGACCGCCTTGGGTTCAAGTGGGTTGCTGAGGTCGAACAGCCAGGACCGCCCAGCCATGAACGCATTGGCGAAAAGCGCCTGTCCGTCCGGGGGCATCTGGGTCTCGCTATGATGCGGCATGCCGCCCACCGTGCCGATTGGCGCTGTCGCGACGACCTGGCGGTAGGTGGCGCTAGCCGGATCCACGTCGATCACCGCAAGGAAATTCGAGTCGCCCTCGCGTTCGTCCTGATCACCGACCCAGGCGAACAGGTACCCAGCGGGTTCGGGGGCGCGTGGTGCGCCAGCGTCCGGCGAGCGGCTGCACCCAAGGTACTGGGTAAGGCCCAACACGAACACCAACAACTTCATGCCGCGCACTGACAAGGGGACCTCCTTGGTCTATCGTCGATACTCTGTATAGCGGCGGTGTGCTGGTCACAGCCACCTATCGGCTCGGTGATTCTGCTGCACGGCCAACATGCTGAGCGATAGCCAGGTTCGCACCTACCTGCTCTTGAGGTGACAGCAGCAATCACTTGTTGGATGGCTCGGTGCTCCGGATTGGTCCTCGATAAATGAGATCGACTACCACGGGGCGATCGGTCTAACGTCCTGCCGTTGAACTGCGGGCCGTGCTTCCAGCGTGCCGAAATGAACGGCCGGGCCTACCAGTATTGACGACTCTTAGGGTTCCTGGCCCATTCACCCCAGAGTTGATGCTCGGCGCTGCTGGGTTTCAGCAGCGCTCGAGCGTCCTTCCTCCGAAATCAGGCGAATAGATCGAGGTTCATCACCTTGTTCCAGGCAGCCACAAAGTCACGCACGAACATATCCTGGGAGTCGTCACACGCGTAGACTTCCGCGATCGCTCGGAGCTGGGAGTTCGATCCGAAGATCAGGTCCACGCGGGTGCCGGTCCACTTCAGGTCGCCGGTCGCACGATCGCGCCCCTCGAACACGTCTTGGGCGTCCGATGCCGCTTTCCACGTCGTTCCCATGTCGAGCAGGTTCACGAAGAAGTCGTTGGTGAGCTTCTCGGGGCGCTCGGTGAAGACGCCGTGTGGGGACTGTCCAACGTTCGCATTCAAGGCGCGCATGCCTCCAATGAGCACCGTCATCTCGGGTGCGGTCAGCGTCAGGAGTTGTGCCCGATCGATCAGCAGCTCCTCGACCGATACAGAGTGTTTGGCCTTGAGGTAGTTGCGGAACCCGTCTGCAATCGGCTCGAGCACGGCAAACGATGCCACATCGGTCCGCTCCTGCGATGCATCAGTGCGTCCCGGCGTGAAGGGAACCCCCATATCGTGCCCGGCGTTCTTCGCAGCTTGCTCGACCGCTGCGCAACCACCCAGGACGATCAAGTCGGCGAGCGAAATCTTCTTGCCGCCGGACTGGGCGTCGTTGAACTCCTTCTGGATCGCCTCGAGAGTTTCGAGCTCCTTCGCCAATTGGGCAGGCTGGTTGACCTCCCAATCCTTTTGCGGTGCGAGGCGTATGCGTCCACCGTTCGCTCCACCGCGCTTGTCGGAGCCGCGGAAGGTTGCGGCCGATGCCCAGGCGGTCGACACCAGCTGGGAGATGGAAAGCCCGGATGCGAGGATCTTGCCCTTGAGGGTTCCGATGTCCTGCGCGTCGACTAGTTCATGATCGACTTCAGGGACGGGATCCTGCCAGAGAAACTCCTCCTTCGGAACCAGCGGGCCGAGATAGCGGGATCGGGGGCCCATGTCGCGGTGGGTAAGCTTGTACCATGCCCGGGCGAATGCGTCTGCCAACTGGTCCGGGTTCTCGTGGAAACGCTTCGAAATGGGCAGGTAGATTGGGTCCTCTCTCAAAGAGATGTCGGTCGTGGCCATCATGGGCGCGTGCCGCTTCGAAGTGTCGTGCGCATCCGGGATTACATCGGCCGCCGATGGATCCTTCGGCGTCCACTGCCACGCGCCAGCAGGGCTCTTCGTCACTTCCCACTCGTAGCCGAAGAGCGTGTCGAAGTAGCCGTTGTCCCAGTGCACCGGCTTCGGCGTCCACGCGCCTTCCAGGCCGCTGGTGATCGCGTCGTCGCCTTTGCCACTGCCGAAGCTGCTGTCCCAGCCGAGGCCTTGCTCTTCGATGCTCGCGCCCTCGGGCGCAGGACCTACCAGTGCCGGATCGCCAGCGCCGTGGCACTTACCGAACGTGTGTCCGCCGGCGATGAGGGCGACGGTCTCTTCGTCGTCCATCGCCATGCGCGCGAAGGTCTCACGGATGTCGACGGCCGCAGCCAACGGATCGGGTTCTCCGTTCGGCCCCTCGGGGTTCACATAGATCAGGCCCATCTGAACAGCGCCGAGCGGGTTCTCGAGTTCCCGGTCGCCGGAGTAGCGCTTGTCCCCGAGCCACTCCGTCTCGACACCCCAGTAGATGTCTTGTTCGGACTCCCAGACGTCCTCTCGCCCACCGGCGAATCCGATGGTCTCGAATCCCATCGACTCCAGGGCGCAGTTGCCCGCGAAGATCATGAGGTCGGCCCAGGAGACCTTGTTGCCGTACTTCTGCTTGATCGGCCAGAGCAGCCTCCGCGCCTTGTCGAGGTTCCCGTTGTCAGGCCAGCTGTTGAGGGGCGCGAAGCGTTGTGAACCAGAGGATGCGCCGCCGCGGCCGTCTCCGATGCGGTAGGTACCTGCGCTGTGCCACGCCATCCGGATAAAGAGAGGCCCGTAGTGACCGTAGTCAGCGGGCCACCAGTCCTGAGACGTGGTCATCAACTCGAAGAGATCCTCCTTGAGGACATCGAGGTCAAGCTTCTTGAACTCCTCAGCGTAGTTAAAGGCCTCGGGCATCGGGTTCGCCGCCGGAGAGTGTTGGTGGAGAATGCCGAGGTTCAGCTGATCGGGCCACCAGTCCCGATTCGACGTGGCCCCGACAATCGTGTGTACTGGACTCCCGTGCATTACGGGGCACTTGCCTTCGCTTCTATCAATATTTGCGTCCATGCTTCTTTCCTGTTGTGGCTGGGTTGAT
>SMVY01000175.1 GCA_004357415.1 Gemmatimonadota bacterium | reverse complement strand
GGCACGAAGGTTTGCTCATCGGAGGGGGTGCGGACGTACTTGTCGTCCTGCAGCGGCGGCAGCTCGATGGGTTGGTGCTCGGGTTCGTCGTAGGGAATCATGCTGAGGAGGTGGCTGATGCAGTTGAGCCGGGCAGCCTTCTTGTTGTCGGCCTCGACCACGAACCAGGGCGACTGCTTGATGTCGGTGTAGGCAAACATTTCGTCCTTGGCCCGCGCGTAGTCCACCCAGTGCGTCCGAGCGGTGAGGTCCATCCCGCTCAGTTTCCACCGTTTGGTGGGATTCTGGATGCGTTTGCGGAATCGGCGTTCCTGCTCCTCGGCGCTGACCGAAAACCAGTACTTGATGAGAACAATGCCCGAGCGGATGAGGGATCGCTCGAACTGCGGGGTGGTCCGCAAGAACTCGGTGTATTCCGCGTCGGTACAAAACCCCATTACGCGCTCCACACCCGCACGGTTATACCAACTGCGATCGAACAGCACCATCTCGCCGGCCGAGGGAAGGTGGGCGACATAGCGCTGGAAGTACCACTGGGTGCGTTCTTTCTCCGTCGGTTTCGGGAGGGCCACGACCCTGACGATCCGGGGATTCAGGGTTTCGGTAATACGCTTGATGGTGCCGCCCTTCCCCGCACCATCCCGGCCCTCGAAGATGACCACCACCTTGAGGCCATCCTGGATGACGTGCTCTTGCAGCTTGACCAATTCGATCTGGAGCCGGTTGAGCTCCCTGTCGTATGTCTTCTTGGTGAGCTTGACGGGTTCCCCGACCTCCCCGGTCTGGTGGAGGGTACTCTCGGAGGTATCGCCGATATCGAAACGGGTCATGGCATTCAGGCAATGGTTGGGCCGTAGGAGAAACCGATAGGTATCAGATGGTAACATCCTGGAACTGGGCGCAAAAGGGGATCCGCAGGGGACGGTAGCGCCGGACCGGCATTCCGGGCAGATTCCGTGAGGAGCGCCACACCCATACGGCGCTGGCGATTCTACGAAAGGCCTTGATGAGCACCACCCTACCCAAGACGACCGACGCTTCCGGCGGCCAGCAAGCCCGCGAGGTTCGCGAGTCCGTTGTGGTCCGTTTTGCCGGTGATTCCGGCGACGGCATGCAAATGACCGGTTCACAGTTCACCATGGAGACGGCGCTGGCCGGCCTCGACCTCACGACGTTCCCCGATTACCCGGCCGAGATCAGGGCACCCGTGGGGACGACGTTCGGCGTGTCGGCGTTCCAGATCCACTTCGGATCGATCGACGTCAAGACCGCCGGTGACGAGGTCGATGTCCTGGTAGCCATGAATCCGGCGGCCTTGAAGGTGAGCCTGGCCAACCTCAGCCTGGGCGGCACCATCGTAGCCGACACCGGGAGCTTCAGCGAGCGCAACCTCGTCAAGGCGGGCTACCACGCCAACCCACTGGAAGACGACACCTTGGCCCCCTACCAGGTGATCCCGCTGGACATCACCCGGTTGACCATGAGCGCGGTGGAAGGTTTCGGACTCAGCAAGAAGGAGGCGCTCAGGTGTCGTAACATGTGGGCGCTCGGGCTCATGCTATGGATGTACGACCGTGATCTCACGGCCACGACTGCCTGGTTGACCAAGAAATTCGCCAGCCGCGAGACGCTGGCCCAGTCCAACACCGCCGCCCTCACCGCCGGCCACGCCTACGGCGAAACGGCCGAACTGTCGGGCAATCTCGTCGGTTACCGCGTCAAGGACGCGGATCTCCCTTCCGGGGAGTACCGGACCATCACCGGGACCGAAGCCCTCGTGTGGGGCCTGGTGTCAGGCCTCCGGTCGGCCGGAGTGGACCGGCTGGTCTTCGGCTCCTACCCCATCACCCCGGCCTCACCCGTGTTGCACGCGCTGGTGACGATGCGCGAACTGGGCGTCTATACTTTCCAGGCCGAGGACGAAATCGCAGCCATCTGCTCGGCGATCGGGGCCTCGTACGGCGGCGCATTGGGCGTCACATCGTCGTCCGGCCCCGGCATCGCGCTCAAGACCGAGGCGATCGGCCTGGCGGTCAGCGTCGAACTTCCCCTGGTGATCCTCAACATCCAGCGGGCGGGGCCGTCCACCGGCTTGCCCACCAAGACCGAGCAGTCCGACCTGTTCCAGGCCGTCTACGGCCGGAACGGTGACACGCCGGTTGCCGTGCTGGCCGCGGCGACGTCAATCGATTGCTTCGACGTGGCGCGGGAGGCCGTCCGCCTGGCCACCAAGTACATGACGCCGGTGATTCTCCTGTCGGATGGGTATCTCGCCAATGCCGCGGAACCCTGGCTCATCCCCGACCTGGATGCACTGGAAGACTGGCCGGCGCGACAGCGAACAGACCCGGAGGGCTTCCAGCCGTTCGACCATGATCCGGAGACTCTGGCTCGCCCCTGGGCCGTACCCGGCACCCCCGGTTTGATGCACCGGATCGGCGGGCTCGAGAAGGAGCAAGGGTCGGGGCACATTTCCTATGATCCCGCCAACCACCAGGCGATGACCGATCTGCGGGCCGCGAAGATCGCCAACATCGCCAACGACATTCCCCAGCAGGATGTCGCCCTGGGGGATCGGACGGGAGCGCTCGCCCTGGTCGGATGGGGATCCACTTTCGGACCGATCAACAAGGCCGTCGAGCAGGCTCGTGAGCGGGGGCACTCGGTGTCGCACATTCACCTGCGATATCTCAACCCGTTCCCGGCCAACCTAGGATCGCTGCTGGACGGGTTCGAGAAGATCCTGGTCCCCGAGATGAATGCCGGCCAGTTGGTGACGATGCTCAGAAGCCGGTACCTCGTCCCCGCCGAGGGACTGAATAAGATCACCGGCCAACCGTTCAAGATTTCCGAAGTAGCGTCGGCCATCGACGCGGCCCTGGAGTAGCTCATGACGACCACCACCCAACCGCTCAAGCCGAAAGATTTCGCCTCCGACCAGGAAGTCCGCTGGTGTCCGGGCTGCGGCGATTATGCCATTCTCAAGGCCATCCAGAAGACTCTGGCCAACCTCGAAGTCGCTCCGGAACGGACGGCGTTCGTCTCCGGCATCGGTTGCTCGTCGCGCTTTCCTTACTATTTGTCGACCTACGGATTTCACACCATCCATGGCCGGGCCCCGGCGATCGCCACGGGCCTGAAAATGGCCAACCCCGACCTCGACGTGTGGGTCATCACCGGCGACGGTGACGGGTTGAGTATCGGCGGCAACCACATGCTGCACGTGTTGCGGCGGAACGTCGATCTGCAGATCCTGCTGTTCAACAACGAGATTTACGGACTGACCAAGGGACAGGTGTCACCCACGTCGCGCGTCGGCACCAAGTCCCCGACCTCACCTCGCGGCTCGATCGCCCACCCACTGAGCCCGGTGGCAGTCGCCCTCGGGGCAGGTGCCCGGTTCGTCGCCCGGGCAATCGACATCGACCAGAAGCACTTGATCGAGGTCTTCACGGCCGCGCACGCACACCGGGGCGCGTCGTTCGTGGAGATTTTCCAAAACTGCCCGGTGTACAACGACGACGTGTTCCACGATTTCACCGACCGGGCCAACGCACCAGATACGCAACTGCACGTGGAACACGGCAAGCCGCTCCGGTACGGCAAGGACGGCAACCGTGGTATCCGTCTCAAGCCAGGTGCGCTCGATGTCGAGGCCGTCGTCATCGGCCAAGATGGCATCACCGAAGACGACATCCTGATACACGACCAGACCAACAAGACGCTGGCCAGCCTCCTTGGTACCCTCAAGCCTCCGGCGTTTCCCCAAGTGCTCGGCGTGCTGTACAACGATCCCATCGACAGCTATGAAGTCCAGGTGGCCGCACTCGGTGAAGCCCGTAGTGACGTGTCTCTGAACGATCTGATCCGCAAGACCCGAACCTGGACCGTCGCGTAACCTAGGACTGTAAGCGAGAACCCCGACCGCCTGTCCGCCTTCCGGCAGACTGCCTATTCGCCTGACGACTCGTGATCTATCGCATCGCTGCAGACCTCGTCGTTCTGATCCATTTGGCGTTTATCTTCTTCGTCCTGTTCGGAGCGTTAGCGGCACTCCGCTGGCCCAGAGTGTTGTGGCTTCATTTCCCCGCTGCCACGTGGGGTGCGCTCATCGAATTCCAGGGCTGGATCTGTCCGTTGACACCCTGGGAGAACCGACTGAGAACCCTCGGCGGTCAGGCTGGATACGCCGGCGGGTTCATAGAACACTACATCCTGCCGCTGCTCTACCCGGCCGGTCTCACGAGAACCGTCCAACTCACATTGGGTGCCGTGGTCGTGGTGGTCAACGGGCTGTTGTACGCCCTGGTGTGGTTAAAGTGGAGACGAGCGATGAGTCGATAGTGGCAGGGACGTCCGTGTGGGTGGCTCATCCGCCGGCGGCCTCCAACTGATCTCGGAACGTAGAGTAGTCCACGAAATCCCGATGGGCCACCACCAGGCCATCCACCACGGTGATCACGAATACCGCGGAGTGCTCGAAGGTCACGTCTTCGGGTGTGCCCGCCGCGGCAGCAACCAGGGTAAAGCGGACGGTTCCCATGAACACCGCGTGGTGGTTCGAGAACCAGGCATCTTCCACATCGAAGGCTAAGTTACTGATGGTCTGGAACACCCGTGCCATCATCGTGACCACGCTGTCGCGACCCTGATAGAGAGCCGAGGACTGGCCGCCGAAGTATGCCGCGGTCGGATCCTGGAACGACACTTCGGCATCATATAGCTGTTCCATGACGTCGTGCCGTTGATCGAGATACGCGTGGAAGTACTTGGCACCGACATCCTCGGACGTTTCCGCATTGGCGTGAATCTCGTCAGACATCGAGCCGCCGAACGCCCCGAGATAGTTCCCGTAATCGTGGCGCTCTGCCACCTTCCCGTCCACCACCCGGATGATCGTCATGAAGTCCGTGGTGACCCCGTCAGGGTTGCTTCTCGTCGTCCAGGTTAGTTGGCCGCGGAAGAGGGCATATTCGCCAACGGCGAACTGCTCGTCGATGGCGAAGTCGGCGCTGGTCAGGCCCCACGATTTCTGCAGTGCGATCAGACTGCCCGCTCCGTGAACACCTTTCGATCCGGGGCCATTCCACACGTCCCCGGTGGGGTCGACGAAAAAGACGTCCTCGGCGTAGACATCCTCGAGTGCGTCGTACTGCTGGGCAAACGTCAGGGCGAGATAGCGGGCGGCGATCGTTTCGGTCGAGTCGGCGGTCGACCCCAGGCCGGCGGCAGCGAGGAGCAAGATCTGTGCGAGAGCGGTCACCAGATAGGCCTCATGGTAGTCGTGGGATTGGTCAGCTCAGACGCGGCAGCTATACCGTTTTCTGGCGATACGCTCGCCGAGCCCGGCCTGTTTCACTAAGCGGTCAATTCAGGCGGAGGAGGGCAAGATAGTCTGAGCCCCGGTCGGTCGACAGCCACAGGTAGCCGAGCGGTCCCGCCTGAACCATATTCGACCGCTGTTGCTGGACGCACCTCATGCCAGCGCCTACATACTTCCCGGAGAGTAGCCATGCGCATGCAGCACATCGGTATCGCCGCTATCGCATCCTCGATATTCTTGGCCGTTCCACGACCTG
>SMVY01000174.1 GCA_004357415.1 Gemmatimonadota bacterium | reverse complement strand
TCCGCGCCACCATCGCCAAGGCGGACGTGAACTTCGACGACGCCATCGAGAACATCGACATCGGCGGACCGTCGTTGTTGCGTTCCGCCGCAAAGAACCACCAGTGGGTACTCCCCGTGGTAGACCCGACCGATTACGACACGGTACTCGAGCGCTTGAAGGCGGACGATGTGTCGCAGGAGTTCCGGCAAAACATGGCGGCCAAAGTGTTCTCCCACACCTCCGAGTACGACGCCACCATCGCCCGATATCTCCCCACCGAAGATGATGGGTTGCCCCGGCTGCTCGGCGGCACCTTCGAGCGCCAGCTGACGCTGCGCTACGGCGAGAACCCCTCACAACGGGCGGCCCTGTACGTCACCGAAGAGCAGCGCGGCATCCGCGACATGAAGCAGCTACACGGCAAGGAACTGTCGTACAACAACATTCTCGACATGGACGCGGCGGTGACGGCGGCTTCCTTGTGGTCCGCCCGCCCGGCGTGTGCCATCATCAAGCACACCTCGCCATGCGGTATCGCGCTGGGCAACAGCGCGGCCGACGCCTTCACCAAGGCTTTGTCGACAGACCCGGTGTCGGCGTTTGGGGGCGTGGTAGCCTACAACACGGTGGTGGACGAGGAAGCCGCCAATGCCATGGTCGGGTTGTTCCTGGAGGTCATTGCCGCGCCGAGCTTCCACGACCAGGCGCTGGCCGTGCTGCGAACCAAGAGAAACCTGCGGTTGGTGGAGATCCCCTCGGACAGAGGCGAACGGGGACTGGAAACCAAATACGTCCGCGGGGGGTTCTTGGTCCAGGATCGCTTCCAGTTCGATCGCAGCGAAGACAAGTGGCGAGTGGCCACCGACCGGGCCCCCACCGAACAGGAGTGGATCGACCTCCGGTTTGCCTGGACCGCCTCGGCGCCGGTCAAGTCCAATGCCATCGTCATGGCCAAGAACGAAACCGCCATCGGCATCGGCGGCGGACTGACCAGCCGGGTGGACGCCGCGTTCCTTGCGGCCCACAAGGCCGCCCAGTTGGGACACGATCCGACCGGAAGCGTCCTGGCCTCCGATGGATTCTTTCCCTTCCCCGACGGAGTAGAGGAGGCCGCCAGGGTCGGCGTCACCGCCATCATCCAACCCGGCGGATCCATCCGCGACGAAGAGGTCATCGCCGCAGCCGACAAGCATGGTATGGCCATGGTGCTGACGGGTACCCGCCAATTCCGCCACTAACGACCCCAGGCTACCGGTACTCATGACCGACTCCCGACCCTCTGCGCCGTACGGCTGGGCCACCGCCGTTGCCTTCGGCGTGTTCCTCGTCTACCTGATGACACTGGCCCCGACGACGGCGTTCTGGGACACGTCGGAGTACATCGCCGCCGCCAAGGTCATGGGCATCCCCCATCCGCCGGGTAACCCATTGTTCACCGTTCTGGCGCATGTCTTCGGATTGCTGCCCCTGGCCGCGTCCTACGCGGTCCGCATCAACCTGTTCGCCGCCGTCACCTCGGCCGCCGCCGCCGGCTTGTGGTTCCTGGTGGCGGACCGGTGGCTCCAGGAAATCGTTCCGCTGCGCTGGGCCCGCCTCCTGGCGGCAACGGGCGGTATTCTCGTGTCGGCGTTCTCGTGGACCGTGTGGAACCAGTCGACCGTCAACGAGAAGGTTTACACCCTGTCGCTGTTCTCGATGGCGCTGGTCACCTGGCTGGCGGTGCACTGGGGCGACGACGAGCCCGGCCCCCACCGCGACCGGTGGCTGGTGCTGATCATCTACATCATGGCACTGTCGTCGACCAATCACATGATGGGTATCCTGGCCGTGCCGGCGGTCGGCATCTACGTCTTGTGGACCGATTGGCGTGCGGCCACCCAGCCGTGGATCATCATTCTCGGATACGCCCTGCTGCTGGCCCTCACCGGTCAGTGGACTACGGTGGTGACCACGGCCAACGGATTCGGCTTCAATCCTTCCCCACCCGACTGGGGCGCCCTGGTGTACCTGGCGCCGGTGGTGGTGGCCTACGCCGTCTGGCAGGCGCCGGACGACTTCCGCCGGCCACTGCTGTGGGTCGGGCTCCTGGCCATCGTCGTGGGCGTGTCGCTCAACTATATCTATCTCCCGATCCGCGCGGCTCAGTTTCCGCCGATCAACGAGGGCGAGCCCACCAATTGGCAGGCCCTCATGGACGTCCTGAGCCGCAAGCAGTATCTCAAGCCGCCGCTCGGAACGCGGCAAGCGAGCCTGGTGGCGCAGTTCGCCAACTACTGGCAGTACTTCTCCTGGCAGTTCGCCCGCGACTGGGGCGCGTGGGCCCGCGTCGCCACCGCGCTGTTCACGGTCCTCGGCCTCGGCGGCCTGGTGGCCCTGTTCAAACGCGACCACCGGGCCGGCCTGGCCGCCGCCGCCATGCTGGTGACGCTCACCGTGGCGCTGGTGTATTACCTGAACTTCAAGTACGGCTACTCGATATATCCGAATGAAACCAACCTCATTCGCGAGGTCCGCGAGCGCGACTACTTCTTCGTGGGTTCCTTTGCCTACTTCGGCGTGTTGATCGCCGTGGGGTTGGGGGCCGCCATGCGCGGCATCGCCGACTTTGTCGGGCAGGTCAAGGAGGGTATTTCCCAACGCACCGCCTGGGCGATGGCATCGTCAGTCGTGCTGGTGGCGTTCATTCCACTGCTGGGCAACCGAATCACCGCCAGCCGGGCCAATGAATACATGGCCCGCGACGTGGCCATCGATCTGCTGCAATCGGTGGAACCGTACGGCATTCTCATCACGGCCGGCGACAACGACACCTTCCCCCTGTGGTACGCCCAGGAAGTCGAAGGCGTGCGCCGCGACGTCACCCTCGCCAACCTGTCTCTGATGAACACGAAGTGGCACCTGCGGCAACTGGCACGGCGGGTAACACCGGAGTTCGAACCCGACAAGGCGGCCCCCATGTGGCGCCAGGGCAATTGGCCCCGTCCAACTACGCCGGCGATCCGCATGAGCGAGCAGCAGCTCGACGAGCTCCCCGAACTGATCCAGGTAGACGCCGGTACCCAGATTCCCATCGGCGGCATCACCGTCACCTTTGACGATCAATTCGTGGAGCGGAAGGACCTGGCGACCCTGGCGCTGATCCAGGACAACGTGGGACTACGCTCCATCAATTTTGCCTGGAGCGCCGCGGGATATCCCGACCAGACACTGGGGCTCACGTCCTATCTGGTTACCCAGGGCCTGGTCCGGCGGTTGGCCTCGAGCGCGGTCGAGCCGAGCGACAGCATCGTGTTCAACCCCACGATGGGGTTCATCGACATCCCGCGCACCAGGGACCTGTTGTGGAACGTGTATCGGTGGCGGTCCCCGGCGGACCGTCGCCCGCGCGGCTGGGTAGACATGCCCTCCGCCTCCATCCTGCAGCTGTACGCGGTGGTCTACAGCGGCTCGAGCGCCACGCTACGCAGCGCCGGCTTCGAACAAGAGGCGATCAAGGCCGATTCCATCGCCCGGGCCATCCAGGCCAACATCTCCCGCTGACGCTCAGCCGGCCGCGAGCGGCATCCTGAACTCGGCGCGGCATCCTGAGGTGTCGGTCCGGTTCCTGAGCTGCACGTCGCCCGAATGGGCTTCGGCGATCTCCCGGCTGAGCACCAACCCGATGCCCGATCCCTTGGGTTTGGTGGTGAAGAACGGGACGAACAGGTTGCTGCCGTCCCCGATGCCCGGTCCCTCGTCCTCCACCCAGACCACCAGGTAAGCCGCGTCCACCGACCAGCCGACCCGTACAGCGCCACCCGTTTCCTGGACGGCCTCCACGGCGTTGCTGACCAGATTGATCAGCACCTGATCCAGTTGATCGCCGTCGGCTTCGATGGTGACGGGCGGGCCCGGCTCTACCGTCACCTCCAGCCGGCCTTCGAGACGTGCCACCCGCTGGATCCACGGTTCGACCTCGAGCGGGGCCATGTCGGGCGGCGGGAGTTTTGCCAACCGGGCGTAGGCCGCCATGAAACGGCGCAGTCCCTCGGCCCGACCCGCAATAATGGAAAGCCCACTGACCAGGTCCTCCTCGTGATCCTCGGCCTTGACGCTCCGCTCCAGCAACGTCTGTAGGCTGTCGGCGATCGACGAAATCGGCGCCAGAGAGTTGTTGATTTCATGTCCCAGAACGCGCACGATCCGCTTCCACGCCTGCCGCTCCTCCTCCCGCAGCGCCCGGCTCACGTCGGACAACACCAGTAGCTGGTGCGGCACGCCGTCCTGACGATAGGTGCTGCGCCGCACGTCCCACCGGCCCTCCCACCCCGGGAAAGCCAAGTCCATGGTGCGAACCGGTGGTCCTACCAGACACTGGGCCAGACCGAGCTCGTCGGCGCTCCGTCCCAGGAGCCGCTCCTCCCGTTGGCCGAGCATCCGTTCCCCCCACCGGTTCACCAGCCGCAACCGCCGTCCGTTGTCGAAGGCGAATAGCCCCACTTCGACTTGGCCCATCATCCGACGCAGCAGCGCCGTGGCTTCGACCGCGCCGAGCCGTTGTTCCTTAAGCGTGTCGGCCAGCTGATTGACTTCCGCTATTGCCTGGCCCAGTGAATCGCCTTGCCCGGCGCCCCGGCCGCGGACGGAAAAGTCCCCCTCGCGCAGCGCCCCCAGCATGCTGGCCAGCGTCAGGAGGGAGTGCACCACCCGTCCGCGAGCCATCCAGGCGAAGCCGAACCAGAACGTCACCACCAGCAGGCTGAGGGTGATCTGGAGATTGAGGGAGTGGCTGCCGGTCCACAGGAGGACCAGGGCGATCACGCTCCCCGGGAGCCCGGCCAGGAAGGCGAGTCCCAGGACGAACCGCTCGAGGGGCCCGGCACTCCGCGGTTGCGGCTCAGAGGCCATGCGCCTTCAATCGGCGGTAGAGAGCGCTCCGACTGAGCCCCAGAGAATGGGCCGCCTCGGTCACGTTGCCGTCGCAGCGACGCAAGGCGTCCTGAATCAGAACCCGCTCGGCTTGATCGAGGGTCAGCTCTGCCAGTTCGGCTTCCTCGCCGGGCTCCAAGGTGGGCCGCAAGCCCAGTTCGTCCGCTTGGATACTCGAGCCACGCGCCATTAACACCGCCCGTTCCACGGCGTGATCGAGCTGGCGGACGTTACCGGGCCAGTGATACTCCATCAACGCTTGCGTCGCCGCGGGCTCGAATCCCTCGACGGCTTTGTCGTACCGCGCGCTGTGGCGCTGGAGGTAGTGAACAGCAAGTGCGATAATGTCCGAGCCACGTTCCCGCAGCGGCGGCAGGGCGATCTCGATGGTGTTCAGGCGGAACAGCAGATCCTCCCGCAACCGCCCTCCGGTCACCTCGGCCTGGACGTCGGCGTTGGTGGCCGAAATGACCCGCACGTCGACCTTAATGGTCCGTGACGATCCCACCAGCTCCAGCTCACCGGTTTGCAGCACCCGGAGAAGTTTGGCCTGCTGGGCCCACGGCACGTTGGCGATTTCGTCGAGGAACAGCGTGCCGCCGTCCGCCGTCTCGAATCGCCCGACGCGGTCCGTTTTGGCGTCGGTGAACGCCCCTTTGACGTGTCCGAACAGCTCGCTCTCGAACACACCCTCCGACAGGCCACCGACGTTGACGGTCACCAGAGGTTTGTCGGACCGCTTCGAGGCCGCATGGATCCAGTGGGCCACGACTTCCTTCCCGGTACCGTGCTCACCGGTGACCAGGACGTTGGCGTCCGACGGAGCGATCCGTTCCATCAGGTCCAGAACGGGTTGCATGACGGGCGACTCGGCGATCAGCCCGGGCAACCCGTCGGCCCGGAGGAGCCGGTTCTCGTCCTCCAACCGCCGGGCCCGCCGCAGCGCCCTGCCCAGTTCAAACTGGGCGCCGAGCGTGGCCATGAGGCGGGCGTTGTCCCACGGCTTCTCTACGTAGTCCCGCGCGCCCCGGCGCATGGCCTCGACGGCGCCCTCGACGCTGCCCCACGCGGTCATGACGATCACCGGGAGGCTGCTGTCGAGTCCGGCGATCCGGGAGAGGAGATCGAGCCCTTCCACACCTGACGTCGTGTCCATGGTGTAGTTCATGTCCATGAGGAGCACGTCGAACTGGTCCGCCTCTAGCGCGCGCAGGACGCCCCCGGGCGAGGTGGTGGTGGTTACCTCCCAGCCTTCGCCTTTGAGGAGAAGGCGCAGGGCGCCCAGGACGTCGGTTTGGTCGTCGGCGACTAGGATGTGCTTTGGGGTCATGAGAATGCCAGGAATAATGACTGCCACGGGAATAATGAATAATGGAAGATAGTTCTTTGCTTCACCATTCAATATTCGTGGCAATCAATATTCATTACTCATCCACGATCCAGCCGTCCTTTAGCTGGATGATACGATGGCTGTAGGACGCGTTCTCTTCGGAGTGCGTCACCTGCAGGATGGTCACGCCCTGGGCGTTCAGCTCGGTGAACAGTTCCATGATCTCCCTGGCCTGGGCCGAGTGGAGATTGCCGGTCGGTTCGTCGGCCAGGATGAGTTTGGGATTGGCCACCACCGCCCGCGCTACGCCGACCAACTGCTGCTGGCCGCCCGACAGCTGTGACGGGAACAGATCTTTCTTGCCCACAATGTTGAAGCGATCCAGCGTATCCGCCACGATCGCCTGCCGCTCCTTCGACTTGACACCGCGGTAGGACAGCGGGATGTCCAGGTTCTCGGCCACGGTCAGATCGTCGAGGAGATGAAAGCTCTGGAACACGAACCCGATCAGGTCCCGGTTGAGCGCGGCCCGCTTCTTGGGTGGCAGGTGGTGCACCTCGTGGCCTGCCAGATAGTACTCACCGGTCCACATGGCGTCGAGCATGCCGAGTATGCTCAGCAGGGTGGACTTCCCCGCCCCGCTCGGGCCCATGATGGTGACGAACTCCCCCTGGCGGATCTCCATGTCGATCCGCCGGAGCAGGAACATGCGGCCGCCCGCGCTGTCAATTGACTTTTCCAGATTACGCAGCGTGATCATGCCAACTCCCCGAAGTCTGCTAGCCCGGTAGCGCCGGCGGCGCTAACCGACCGGTCCCGACGCAGCCGGAAGGTACCGCGTTCCGCGATGGGTGGGGAGAACTTCCCCCGGCCTAGTACGATCGCAGAATGCTCATCGGTTGTGGCCCGGCAGTCCGGCGGGTGGCGAACGCGGCGGGGAGTATACCTGATGCAACGCCCGTCGTCAGGGTCACCACGGCGGCGACGGTCAGCAGGCGGACGTCCAGTCTGATGGTGTCGAGCGAGACCGGATTGGACGGGAGGAGCGCCACCAGCGCGTCGATACCCCACAGGGCTACCACCAGGCCGGCCACCCCACTGAGACTCGCCAGCACCACGCTCTCGATCAACAGCTGGCGCACCAAGCGGCTCCGGGAAGCCCCGATGGCGCTGCGGACGGCCATCTCCGTCCGGCGGACGGATGCCCGCGCCAGTAACAGGCTCGCCACACTGACACAGGTCATGAGCAGCACGAACCCCATCGCCGCCAACAAGGTGACGAGTTGCCGGGAGTCGGGATAGGTGAGGTCGCCCAGAAGGAGACGGTCGACGACACTGAACATCGCGGTGGTGCCGCCGATTCCCAGCGCCAGGATCACCGACGCCACAGCGGTGAGCCCCGGGGTCCGTCCCAGGGTCCTCAAGGCAAATCGAAGATCGTGTCCCATAGAGCCCATAGCGCATGAAAGGGGCCGCCTGCGTCCGCACCGGCGGCGAACGGCAAGCGGCCCTGGTCAGGGATTGGTGGCTAGTGCCTGCTGCCGGCCGAGTACTCGCCCGACACGGCGGCCGCTTCTTCCTCGCTGACGATCCGTCCGTCGAACAGGTGGACGCTGCGCTCGGCGTAGCGGGCAAAGCGCGAATCGTGGGTCACCATGCAGATGGTAGCGCCACCCTGGTGCAGATCGCGCAGCAACTCCATGACCGCCTCGCCGTTCTTGGAATCGAGATTCCCGGTGGGCTCGTCGGCCAAGAGGATGGCCGGTTCGCCGCACACAGCCCGGGCCACGGCGACACGCTGCTGCTGGCCGCCGGAAAGCTGCGACGGATAGTGCTTCATCCGGTGCGCCATGCCGACTTTCTCCAGCGCTTCCTGCACCCGCTTCTTCCGGTCGGCGCTCGGCATCTTCCGGTAGGTCAAGGGCAACTCGACGTTCTCTTCCACGGTGAGATCGCCGATGAGATTGAAGGCCTGGAAGATGAAGCCGATCTGGCGGTTGCGGACCTGGGCGCGTTGCGACGCCGTCAGATTGGCCACCGGCTGGCCGTCGAGATGATAGGTCCCTTCGCTGGCCGAATCGAGCAGCCCGAGGAGCGACAACAGCGTGCTCTTGCCACAGCCCGACGGTCCGGCAATGGCGAGGTACTCGCCGGCCTGCACTTCGAGGTGGATGTCGGAGAGCGCGTGGGTCTCGACCTCCTCGGTATAGAAGACCTTCTTGATGCTTTCGAGCTTAATGATCGGCTGTTGTTCCATGCGTTGCTCTCCTTGGACCACGCTGTGCGCTATTGAATTCGGACGCGATCGAATCGGTCCCACCGGGACATGTCGGAGACGACGACCAGGTCGCCTTCCACCAGTCCGTCGACGACTTCGATGGTGCTGACCGAGCTGCGGCCGAGCCGCACGTTGACCCGCACCGCTTCTCCGTTGTCCTGCAACTTGAACATCCCTACGGTACTGTTGGCCTGGCCGTACGCCGGGCGGCTGACGTACAGCACGTCGGACAGGTACTCTATCTGGATGGTGCCGTCGACACTGAGGTCCGGCCGGGCGCCCCGCGGCAACTCACTGATCAGCCGGACGTCCACCGTGACCGTGCCGTTCTGCACGGCGGGATCGATCCGCATTACCTGTCCGTCAATGATGCCGTTGCGGGTATCGATCCTGGCGTTCTGGCCGATGGCTATGTCCCGGGCCTGCGTTTCCGGAATCCGCAGCACGGCCTTGAGTCGGCCGGGTTCCACCACCACTGCGAGTGTCTGTCCGGACTGGGCCCACTGGCCGACCTCCAACGGGAGTTCCCGCAACACACCATGGGCGCCGGCCCTGACCTTCATGGAGGCCACCCGGTCCCGCTGGAATTCGAACACGGCCTTCAGCCGGTCGACCTGCTCTCGTTGCAGCACCAACTGTTCGTCGATGGTGCGGGTAAACAGGTCGAGCCGGTCCAGCTCAACCTGGTAGCGGGACTCCATCTCTTCGGCGGTGTCCCACGCCCCCTGCGCCTCGAACCCCGACATCAGATTTCGCTTCACCAACGTGTCGGCCGCTTGGGCGTTGCGCTGGGCGGCGCGGTACTCCGATTTGGTGCTGGCCACCACCCCGATCTGATTGAGCCGCTGCGTTTGCAGCGAGGTCTCCAGCGAGATGAGCGATGCCTTAGCCGCGGCCAATTGGCGTTGGGCTTCCAGAGACTCGAGCTGCACATCGGGATTGGTCATCTCGAGGATGATCGTCTCGGGTGTCACTTCCTCCCCCGGCTCGAGGAGGCGGGATTCCACCCGGCCGGAAGTGACCGCCGTGATCCAGCGGATCTGTTCGGGGACCAGAGTGCCGGGCCCGCGCACGCTGATCTCGAACGGTCCCCGCTGCACCGAATCGAGCCAGATGGTGTTGCGGTCGATCTTGGGAGCGGCCGGCTCCAGGCTGCGGAGCGCCAGCGTGCCCACCACCAGCACGGCCACGGTGCCAACGCCGATGAGGATCCGCTTGCCCTTTTGTGACTTTTTCTCGCGCGGAATGTCCAAGATCAACCCCTCATGGGTGTAGGCGACACCGGTTTCTGTTGTCAGGGGAAGTCAAGGAGCGTGCCACCGGCGGCTGGCTCCCTAACGCGTTGATTCGCAGCGACTTGGGGGATGGAGCGCCGAGACAGTTCAGACCGCTACCGTTCGGACTTGGGATTCGGCGTCCCATAACCGAACACATGGCGAGGTAGGAACCATGCGGGTTGGAGGCCGGGGGATCCGTCGATGATCGACCGAGACTAGCGACACGGTTCGGCACCCTTATCAGGTGCTGAGCAAAATCCTAGCTGCCCTGCCAGACGCCCTTGGCCCGAACGGCCACCGCGCCGATGAGTCCTTCGAGCGCTTTTTGTCCTCGACGGATGGCATAGCGGTACAAGGCTCGATATCCCTTCACGCCGAGGCCGGCGCCAACCAGGACACCCGCCACCCCTCCCATGGGTCCGATCCCCAGGACCATTCCCAGCGTCCCGAGGACGAATCCTCCCACACCCGCACTGATTGCCGAGACGATCAGCCCCAAACCGAGGCCGAGGTTGTGGGATGTCACCGGGCTGTGCATCGTCATCTCACAGCCGGAGGTAGACCCCTCGACCGCCCGCAGGGAGACGAACACCTGCCGAAGCCCGGCCTCTCTGGTCTCGAAGGCGAATCCTCCCTGGAGGAGGAGCGAGTTGGCTCCTTGCATGTCGAAGACCAGAACACCTTGGTCGAGCGGATCACCCTGCTGGTCGGTCAATGTCAGGCGAAAAGGCCGGTCGGGAAACACGGCCTCCATGGCCGAGAGCACCTCCTGTGGAGTCGCTTCGATGAGGCGCCGGGTGGTAATGGTATCGGGCGGATTATTCAGGAATCTCCGGGCAAGGCTATTGCTCTGCTCCGCCCGTGGGCGCGCGCGCTCCACGCGGAGGTCGGCCAGCGCGGCGTCCACGAATTCGATGGCAATGCCTGCCTCCGTGGCCGCGGAGCGCACGTGGGCCAGCGCATACCCCGAGGACGCCACGGCCACGCCATTGACATCAGGTGGTTCGACTCTCCCGGCAGCCTCGGCCTGAAGCTGAGCAGCCCGCTGCCACAGACGGGCCGCTTCTTCCTGGCTGAGAATCTCGGGATCGTGTTCCACCATGTGTGACCTAAGCCTTTCCTGTTGGTTCCGGGCTGGTGAACGTGGGCCGGCTACCCCCGCCGGCCAAGGTACACCGCAGGACCCGGTCCGTGCCGTCCGCCTGGGCCCGGGCCAACCGGCAGGCGCGAGCCTGAGGACCAGGTAACGAAGTCGGGGTCATGCCAGTTGACAAGTATACCGCCAGGCGCCAACTGCACCTCTGGCGACCGCAGGTTCGAGTATCAACTCTGTTGGTCAAGTGGTAGCATGCAGGTGGCTCAGCAAGTCCCCATGAGCATGTGGCGTCACCGAATAACGAAATATCCCGGAACGCTACAGACGGTGGTACATGCGGCCGTCGTGACGGACTTCGGGCATCTCAGCGCAGGCCGTCGGCTCAGGTGACCGGAATCCAGTACGTCACCTTGATGGCAAAGAAATTGGTGCCGGGCCCACCCACCGAACGGAAAAATTCACCGAGGTTTACCCGCGAGTTGGGGTCGCCGGAGTCACTCTTGTTCTGCTGCCACACCAGAAACAGGGTGCTACCGGGCCGCCACTCCCAGCGCAGCACCGCGTTGCTGCGGAAAGACAGAACGTTGAAATTCGGGTCATCGAAGGTGAACGTGTTGGTGGTACCGTCCACCGGGTACACGTTGTCGGTCACCGTGTACTCGCCGTTGTTGAGGCTCGGCGTGGTGGTCCCGTCTGTGCCGTAGAACCGAAGATCGTTGGTCTGGGCCAGCCAGAGTTCTCCGAAGTCGGCGTATTGGCCACTGGATACGAATGGTTCCGCATAGAGCTCGAGGGACAGGTCAGGCGTGAACGAGTAGTTGAGCCTGAATCGGGTCGAGATTTCGGTGCGGCTGATGTCGCCAAAGATGAAGCGCCCGTCGTAAATCTCGGGTCGGACGATGGCCTCCGTAGCGACATACTGGCGCTTGTTGACCGATCGACTCAACTCCGGGTTGATGCGAAACTCCAACCGACTACTTGGCCGCAGCCCCAACCCGGCGGAGATTCGGTAGCGCCATCCACCGAGCGCGTCCCGGCGGTAGCCGGAGGACACGTTCCAGGTGGTATTGGCCGCGCGGTTCCCCGCAAGGAAACCTGACACATTCCACGACGACGCTCTCGTCATGAGGGGACCACCACGAGTGAGGTTGTCGCTCTGCGCCTCCGGCTGGTACTCGAAGTCGATCGAAGTGCGCCAGAAGTTGTTCAACTCGGCGGAGGCCTTCAACCCGACTTCGCCGAACTGGTGTACACCGCCAAAGTTCCAGCCGGTGAACGCCGACACCTCCAGGTTGTAACTGCGGAACAGCTGGTTGGGGACCGTCTCGCGATAGCGCAACCGGCCGAAGGTGAATATGGCATCCGCGGAACCAAGCCGCCCCGCATCGTTGATCTCGAAGCCGGGGGACTCGGCGGAGGCGCGCAACGAGTATAGCCAATGGCGTCCGCCGTTCTTCTCGAAAGACATCGACGCCTGGTAGCCGGAGAGGGAAGTCCGTGTCGGGTCCACTTGCACGTAGTCCTTGTCGGGGCGCTGGAAATACCGCCGGGAGCTGGTCTGCTGCGCCAGGATGGCTCCCCGGGACCCCTCGATGCGGGACAGGCCGGCCGATCCGCCAAACTCGTACATGCCGTTGTCGAACCGGAGATTCCAGTCGATTCCCCCAGCCACCGCCGTTCGGTTGAGAGACAACGCCAGCGGGCTCAGCCGGTCCATGTCGCGGCGCACCCCGGTGAGCGTCGCGCCCACCGTGGAGGCCGAGGCGCCGAACTCCTGCTGCACCCGCGCGATCGCAAAGCCAGTGAGTGGCGCCACCTGCTCGCTCCCCTCGATGCCGCTGCCGATGTCGAACGTCTTGGCGTATTCGCGGCCGGTCAGCGCCACCAACGTGCCGATGGACGTCCCGGAAGCCAGGCGGCCACTGACCTTGGCCGCGCCGATGATGGTCGACGCCCCTGGAAACTTTACGTAGTCGCCGGAAGCGCTACCCGTCGGCGGTGCGCCGATCCTGCGAGAGTAGTAGTAGGAGGCTCCGCGACCCTCCAGCAATTGCGCACCCTCGGTGAAGAACGGGCGCCGCTCGGGAAAGAACACTTCGAAAGCGCTCAGGTTCACCACTGCCGGATCGGCGTCGACCTGGCCAAAATCGGGATTGACCGTGGCGTCCAGCGTCAGGGCCGGGCCCAGCCCCATCTTGAAATCGCCCCCCACACTGGTTTCGATGTTGCGACCGTCATCGAACGGATCGTTCCGGTCCCGGTCGGGGTTGACCGCGGCATTGGTGGTAGCGTAGGGCAGCACTTCCACCCTTCGGGAGGGGGCTATGCCGCTGATCCCCCGCAAATCGCCGAAGCGGGACGACCAACCGGTTACCTGTTTGGGAATGTAGACCCAATAAACGTCCTCGTTGCGGCCGGGAATGAAGCGGTTGACGTTGATGCCCCACGTCTGGATATCGGCCGCGTTGAAGCGCAACTGAGAAAACGGAATCCGCATTTCGGCGGTCCAACCCGCGGAATCTATGGTCGTCCTGGCCTGCCACACCGGGTTGTAGCTGTAGTCGCGGCGCCGTTCGTTGTCGCTCGAGTGGTAGTAGTCCACCCTGACCCCCGACGCGGTGACGGCAAAGGTGTAGGCCGTCCGTTTGTCGTGGTAACTGTCGATGGAGATGATGATCCGGTCGGAGTTGCCCGCGTTGTCCCGCCGGGCCACGTGCGCCCGGATGGCGGCCGGATTGGGGGCGTACATCCTGGCACCGACATACAGCGCCGCATTATCGTAGGCGAACGCCACCTCGGTTCGCAGCGTGGCCGGCGCCCCTTCGTCGGGGTCCTTCTGGGTAAAGTCGGTGATGAACACGGCGTTCTTCCAAACGGGCTCGTCGAGGACACCGTCGACCGAAATACCACTACCCACCAGCCGGGTAGCGTCGGCCCACTTGGCACCGGAAGAAACCGGCATGTCGTTGCCGGCGCTCTGAGCCAGCACTGGGGCCACCGCCGCCAGGATGGCGCCCACGGTCAAAAGACCCGGCCAGAAAATCCTCGCCGGAATGGAAAGTCTAGGAATGGTGCGAACTCCTGGAGTGTATGTCGCCGAGCATCTTCCCCTGACCCTGAATCGGGACGCGAATCAGAGGAAAGTAATGCAGGCCGGATACCTCATCACCAGGGAAACTGCCATTCGGCAAATGAAGACGATTGCCGACCGGGGTGAAGATCCCTTCACCCGGCCAGAGGCCTGAGGCCGCAGGAGCTATATTGAAGAAGGGTTCCCCCGGTGCCCAGGCCCCGGCGGTCCCAAAGTTGCACGCTATATCCTGGTCCCTTGCCCGAGTCTAGCTCATGGACAAGTCCACCCGAAAACACACCTCCAGCCAACCGCCGGAGCCCAATGCCGACAAGGTGGCCAGCCTGGCCCGGCAGGTGATCGAGGAGAGCCTGCCGCCGACGCGGTCCCGCGATCGCCGGAAACGCCGCGGCAAGGGGCGTGAGCGGCCGGCGGAGGGAAATGGGACCGGTGATGAGGTTTCGGCGCCTGAGGAGACGCCCCGGACGCCTTCGGACGCCACCCCGATTCCGCTCCCGGACGAGGCGGGGCGTCACGATCTGGAGCACCCCAGCTACTTCCTCAACCGGGAACTGACCTGGCTGAGGTTCAACTACCGGGTGCTGCACGAGGCCGAGGACTCTCGCACGCCGCTGCTGGAGCGGATGAAGTTCGTGGCCATCGTCAGCTCCAACCTGGACGAGTTTTTCATGAAGCGTATCGGCGGCCTGAAACAGCAGGTCGGCGCCGGGGTCCAGGGCCTCACCGTCGATGGCCGCACACCCGAGCAGCAGATCGTAGAGTGCCACACGGTGATCCGCGACCTGGAGCAGCGCAAGGGTGCCACGTTCCTGCGGCTGGTCGAACAGCTCCGGGAGAACGACCTCGAGCTAACGGCTTACGGGCAACTGGACCAGGCAGAGCGCGATCAGTTGCGCCAGCGGTTCCTGACAACCACATACCCACTGCTGACGCCGCAGGCCACCGACCCGGCGCACCCCTTCCCCTTCATCTCCAACCTGTCGCTCAACCTGTTGGTGACGCTGCGCTACCCGGACGAACCGATCGAAGCGCTGGCGCGGCTCAAGATCCCGGTCGGCCCCGGCGTGCCACGGTTCGTGCAACTGGAGGGGAGCAACCGGTTGGTCTGCATCGAGGAGATCGTCAAGGACAACCTGGACCTGATGTTCCCCGGGATGGACATCGAGCGCTGTGATCTGTTCCGCGTCACCCGCAACGCCAACACCGATCTGGAGGAGGAGGAAGCGGACGACCTGCTGGCCCAGATCGAGACCGGTTTGCGCATGCGACGGTTTGCCCCTGTGGTGCGGCTGGAGGTGTCTTCGGGGATGTCGCCGCAGCATCGCGGCATGCTGGCGGCCGAGTTGGGGCTCGACGAAGCCTCGGACGTGTTCGAGGTAGACGGCTTCATGGGGATGGCCGACCTGGAGCAGCTCGTGGCGCTGGACTTCCCCGACCTGAAGGACCCACCGCACCATCCCGTCGACCATCCCAAACTGATCGGCGAGGGATCGATCTTCCACAAGATCCGCGACGCCGGGACGGTACTGGTGTTCCAGCCATATGAATCCTTCGAGACGTCGGTGGAGCAGCTCCTGCGCGAGGCCAGCCGGGATCCGAAGGTACGGGCCATCAAGATGACCCTCTACCGGACGTCGGACGACTCCCGGGCGCTGGGCTATCTGATAGACGCGGCGCGCAACGGCAAGCAGGTAGCGGTGGTCATGGAACTGAAGGCCCGGTTCGACGAGGCCGCCAACATTCGATGGGCCAACCGCATGGGCGAAATGGGCATCCATGTGACCTACGGTGTGGTGGGCCTCAAGACCCACTGCAAGGCCATCCTGATCGTGCGCCAGGACTACTACGGCATCAAGCGGTACTCCCATATCGGCACCGGGAACTATCACGCCGAAACGGCTCGCCTCTATTCTGACATCGGTCTGATCACTTGCGACGACGAGATCGGCGAAGATCTGACCGAGTTGTTCAACTACCTGACGACCGGATTCAAACCCAACCGGCGGTACCACAAGCTCCTCCCGTCGCCCAAGATCTTCAAACGGGCTCTGCTCGAGAAGATCGAGCGTGAGGTCCAGCAGCACGAGGACCAGGGGGGTGGGTTGATCCAGTTCAAGATGAACGCGTTGGAGGACCCGGACATCACCCGGGCCTTGTACCGGGCCGCCCAGGCGGGCGTGCACGTCGACTTGCTGGTGCGGGATACCTGCCGGTTGCGCCCGGGGATTCCCGGCCTGTCGGAAAACGTCCGCGTAGTCAGCATCGTGGGCCGCTTCCTGGAGCACGCCCGGCTGTTCTATTTCCGCAATGGCGGGGACGAGGAGTACTTCATCGGGTCGGCCGACTGCATGCAGCGGAATCTGATGAGCCGGGTGGAGATCGTGGTACCGGTGGAGGCGGCGGAACTCCGGGAGCAGCTCCGGTTCATGCTGGACACGCAACTGGAGGACCTGCGTTCCGCCTGGGAGATGCTGTCAGACGGCAGCTACATGCAGTGCCGCAGCGACGGCAAGCCGGCCAAGGGGACCCACCAGGTGCTGGCCGCCTGGGCCGAGCGCCGGCACAAGGAGGCCACCCGCCTCAAGCGGCGCAAGCCGCGGGGCATCAGCCAGTTGATGGAGGACTGACGCCGGCGTTGTCGCCGCCGGTGTCGGCTCTTAGTTTCCCAGCTTGGGCGTGGTGGCAGAGCGGTTTAATGCACTGGTCTTGAAAACCAGCGTACCTTTGCGGGTACCGTGAGTTCGAATCTCACCCACGCCGTTCCCACACAAC
>SMVY01000015.1 GCA_004357415.1 Gemmatimonadota bacterium | reverse complement strand
TGATGTAGATGCCCGACCGCTCGGCAAAAATGAACCGGCGCATCTTGGGGTTCCAGCGGCGAGTCTGGTGTCCGAAGTGGACACCGGCCTCCAACATGTCCTGCACTGTAGGTTGTGGCATTCCTGTCCTGGTCCTGTCACGCAAAGGGTTGATCCGCCACCGCATTCATCTCCCGACCGAACCCCGGAGGGGCACCCCGGTCGGGATCCTGCGATGTGTGTGATTGGCCGGTCCCAGCCGGCCGGCCCAGCCTACCGCTTGGAGAACTGGAACCGCTTCCGCGCTCCCGGACGACCGGGCTTCTTACGCTCAACTTTGCGCGCGTCCCGGGTCAACAACCCGGCGGCTCGCAACTTGAGCCGGTGGATTTCGTCGGCCCGCAGCAGGGCCCGCGCGATCGCCAGGCGCAACGCGCCCGCTTGTCCCGACTGACCGCCGCCCCGCACTCGCGCCTTGACGTCGAAGGCCCCGAGGGTATCGGTGGCGGTGAAGGACTGCTGAATGTGCTGCACCAGCGACAAGCGCGGGAAGTAGTCGCCCAACGTCCGACCGTTGATGTCCCATTTCCCGGTGCCCGGCGTGAGGTACACGCGCGCCACGCTCGTCTTGCGACGACCGACCGCGTTCCACCTCAACTCGATAGTGTCCGTCATACGCCTACCTTGCTAGCCTGAATCGGGAAGGGCTTGGGCCGTTGCGCTTGGTGGGGATGCTCACCACCGGCGTACACCTTGAGCTTGCCCCGCAGCTTCTGCCGTGCCAACGTGGTCTTGGGCAGCATGCCGAACACGGCCTTTTCGATGACCCGATCAGGGTGCTTGGCCAACATCGTCCGCACCGGGATGTGCTTCTCGTGCCCCATGTAGCCGGAATGCGAAAAGTACGTCTTCTGATCCATTTTCCGGCCGGACAGCCGCACTTTTTCCGCGTTGATCACCACCACGAAGTCCCCGCCGTCCATGTGCGGCGTGAAGGTGGGCTTGTGCTTACCCCGGATCAGCTGGGCCACTGTCGTGGCCAGCCGGCCGAGCGGCACGTTGCTGGCATCAACCAGATACCAGTCGTGCGAGATGTCCGAAGGCCGTTGTGAATACGTCCGCATGACTCCACTGTCCGCTGAGGAACCCCAAATTTACACAGACCCATAAGATACCCGGGCATATCGGCTTAGGTCAAGCGCCCGGGCCAAGCGAATACTCGACCAGGACCTCCCCCTTTTCCACCGTCGCGCCCGGCACCACCCGGACGGCCGCCACCGTTGCCGCCGCCGAGGCACGCAATTCGTTCTCCATCTTCATGGCCTCCAGCACCACTATCCCCTGGCCTGCCACCACCGCCTGCCCCGGCTCGACCTCGACTCGGACCACCAGGCCCGGCATCGGCGCCTTGAGCACGTTCTCGCCGCTCTTCCGCTGCCCCGAGCCGGTGAGCCGCCGGATGTGCCGGGCCCGCTCGTCGAGCACCTCGACGTCCCACGACTCACCCAGCGGGGCCACCACCCAGCGCCCCCCCCCTCCCCCGTCAGGGGCCCGTTCCATGGGCCAGTGGAGCGTTTTCCCATCGATGGTCAGCTGCTTGAGGGGCGTGCCCGGGACAGCGGTCAGCTCGGCCCGGACCACCGTCCCGTCGACCGTCACCCGGTCGCCCTCGACGGTCACCTCCAGCTCCCGGTCATCGATCGTCACGAAGTATTTCATCGCCGCTCCAGGAGGGTCACCGCCTCCACGTGGGCCGTCTGGGGAAAGAGATCGTATGCCGTCACCTCGGTAACGACGAATCCCCCGGCCAGCCGCTTGATATCCCGCGCCATGGTCGCCGGATCGCAGGAAAGGTAGACGATCCGCTCTGGGGCCGCGGCCAGAAGCGCCTCGATCACCGCCTTGCCCATCCCGGTGCGGGGCGGGTTGGTGATCACCAGATCGGGAGGGTCCAATCCCGGGACCACGGTTTCCGCCGGGCCCTCGAACCAGCGGACGCCGGCCTGCTCGGGGGCGGAGCGAACGGCATCGCCGGCCAACTCCACGCAGCTGACGGCGGCGCCCGCCTCAACCAGGAGGGACGCCGTTTCGCCGATCCCGGCGTAGAGGTCCCACACGTGGCGTCCAGCCAGGGACCCCAGACGGGCAACGGCATCCCGGCGAACCCGGGCGCCCATGGCCGGGTTGATTTGCTCGAACGCCAGGCCGGCCACTCTAGCCTCTGGGCCGGCCACTCGCCTGGCGCCGTCTGGGGAGTCGGCCAGCCAGATACTGGCCTCGATGCCGGCCGATTCGAGCAGTGCGGCGCAGGCCCCCGACTGGGGCCAGCCATCTGGAGCGACGCCGTGGGCCACGACGTGCCGGCCGCCGGTCCCGTCTTCACGCAAGGAGAGCCGGTCGGCCCGCCGGGGAATGACCTCCGGGTGAGCCCTGAGCACCTGCCACATCTCCATCAATGAGGGCGCAGCGATCCGGCAATGATCGAGCGGGAAGACCGATCCCAACGGCTGTCGCCGGTGGAATCCGAAGCCCCCAGTCTCCGCCCGGCTGAGGGTGATCTTGCGGCGGTACCCCCAGGGCTCATCGGCACCTTCGATCGGGGGGTCGGCGACGTCCAGGCCGGCCAGCCGGCGCAGCGCGTCGCCGACGATGGTGCGCTTGGCGGCCTGCTGGGCGGATTCGTCCAGGTGCTGCAGCTGACAACCGCCGCACTGGTCGTCGTCGTAGTGGGCGCACGATGGCGTCACTCGGTGCGGACCCGGCTCTACCACGCGCTGTAGTTCGCCCTTGAGGTAGCGGGGCCGGTCGAGCGCCAGGGTCACCACGACCCGGTCGCCCGGCGCCGTGCGCGGCACGAACACCACCCGACCGTCGGGCCAGCGGCCCACCCCGTCGCCGCCCGCTGCAATCCGTTCGATGGTGACTGCGGTTTCGGCCTGCGGGTCGGTCACCGCAACGCTTCGTGGCGGGCGGCCTGGAGCCATGCCTTCCGGGCACGCCACCCGTCGGCACCCACCGTCGGCGCCCGGCTCCGGCGGGCCTGATCCTCGGCCAGGGCCGCGGCCACAGCGACGGTCACGATGAGGCTCTCATCGTGCACCCCTGCCAGCAGGTCCTGCCGGCGATCCAGGAATTGGATGTCGATATCTCCGCGGCAGAAAGCCTCGTCTTGGAACAACCGCCGGTAGAACCCCTGGTTGGTCGCTACCCCTACGACAATCAGCTCGTCGAGGGCGCGGCGCATCCGCCCCAACGCCGCTTCTCGGTCCGGAGCCCAGACGATCAGCTTGCCCAGGAGCGAATCGTAGTACAGGGTGATCTCATCGCCGACTTGGATGGCTCCGTCCCAGCGGACACCCGGGCCGCCAGGCGTCCGCAGATAGCGCACGGTGCCCGTGGACGGCAGCATTTCATTGCTTGGGTCTTCGCTGGTAATGCGGCATTCGATCGACCACCCATGGGGCGCCAGCGGACCGCTGGGGACCGACATCGGCTGGCCCCGGGCGATACGCAACTGCTCCCGCACGAGGTCCACCCCGTAAACCATCTCCGTGACGGTATGCTCGACCTGGATCCGAGTGTTCATTTCGAGGAAGTAGAACGATCCGTCCGCGGCCAGGAGGAACTCACACGTCCCCGCTCCGCGATAGCCGACTGCCAGGGCGCCGGCTACCGCCGCTTTGCCCATGGCGGCCCGAAGCTCGGGGGAGACCGCGACCGACGGAGCTTCTTCGACCAGCTTTTGATGGCGCCGTTGCACGGAACACTCCCGTTCACCGAGATGTATCGTGCGGTGCTCGTCGGCCAGGATCTGAATTTCCACGTGCCGGGGCCGTTCGATGAATTTCTCCAGGTATACGCTGGAATCCCCGAACGCTTTCTCGGCCTCGGACGCTGCCGCCTGCAGCGCCCCGGCCAGCTCTTCCGGCCCGGCCACCACGCGCATGCCCTTCCCCCCACCACCGGCCACCGCCTTGACCATGACCGGGTAGCCGATCCGTTGGGCCACGCGCTGGGCCTCGGCTGGGTCGTGGACAGGTCCGTCGCTCCCGGGAACTACCGGCACGCCGGCTTCCGCCATCCAGCGGCGGGCTTCCGTCTTGTTGCCCATCGCCCGAATCGCCGACGCCGGCGGACCGACGTAGCCGAGACCGGCAGCGGCCACGGCATCGGCGAACTCGGCGCGCTCGGCCAGAAAGCCGTAACCGGGGTGGATCAATTCCGCACCGGAGGATCGCGCCGCCGCGATCAGCCGGTCGATGACCAGATAACTCTCGGCCGCTGGGGCGCCGCCGATGGCCACGGCGGCATCAGCTTGGGCAACGTGCTGCGCCCCGCGGTCGACCGAGGAATACACGGCGACGGCCTCGAGGCCCTCTTCATGGCACGCGCGGATGATGCGAAGAGCAATCTCGCCGCGATTGGCGACGAGAACGCGGCCTACCGGCCGCATGTGGTAATGGCGGGATCCTTCAAGTAGGAAAGAAGGCCACCGCACAGCAGAACGTTCCGCCGGGCGGCTTGGAGGTAGACGGCGGTGACCGCTTCGGTCCACGCGGTAGGCCGTTGTTGATGGCTTTGCTGTAGCTGGGTGATGCTCAGGACATGGGCAGGGAGCGCCGGCGCAGCGCCGGTGACGAGGGCCAGCTGCGTCACCGACCACTCCTCACCACCGAAGCGGCTCGAATCCGCAAACGGGGTCAGGCACAGCGTCCGTTCCGTTGCCGCCGCGGTCACACCCGCCGAACCGGCCAGTTCCAAGGTGACGGCGACCTGTCGCCGATAGAGTGAATCGTCCTGGAAACGCTCCGGTAGCAGCGGAAACACATCCCGGCGGAAGCCCAGCTCGACGGAGGCCAGCCAGGCGGCCAGGGACTCGAGTTGATTCCCCGGTACCAGGATAGCGTTGCTGGGACAGGAGGCGACGAGGTTGGCGCCCAGTTCGAGCACGAATCCCGGCACCGGCGTCGTCCTGCGCGGATCGACAGCCGCCAGCGCGCTCCACCCACCCTGTTCCATCCTCAGGACGCCGCGCTCCATTTCCACGGTGCCACGATACACCCGGCCTGAGTCGATCTGCAGTTCGATGGCTTTGTCGAAGGCGATGGCGGCCAGGTCGAGGTAGAGAGCCCCGTCGGGGTCGCCCTCGTGTCCCTGGACATGCCACTGCCGGGCCGCCAGGAGATACATGCGGCCAAACTGGAACCAGGCCCGGCCGTCACCGGGAGCGGTGGCCAGGTACCGGCCCAGCATCTCGGTGGCCCCGGTCCAGTCGCCGGCGCGTTCCAGAGCGGCGGCGCGGGGAGCGACATTGGGATCGACGGCGCCCTGGGCCATGGCCGGACGTACCAAACCCGGCAGCATGGCCGTGGCAAGGACGATGGCAAGACCACCGTAAACGTGTCGCCGAAAGAAACCTGGTACCAAGTGGAATACCCCTATGGGATAAGACTCAATAATGAGGCCGATGCCCGAATCGTGCCAGTGCCAACCCAGCTTTCCTCCTCCAATGCCGACCAAATCGCTCGCCTTACGCCCAGGGCTACAGGGGGAGGTTGCCGTGCTTGCGGGGCGGGTTCCTGTCGCGCTTTGCCACCAGCGTCCTCAGGGCATCGATCAGCCGGGGACGGGTGTCCCGCGGGTCGATGATGTCGTCCACATATCCCCGGGCAGCCGCACCGTACGGGTTGGCGAACTTGGCGCTGTAGTCTTCGATCAATCGGGCGGTTTCGGCTTCGGGATCGTCCGCCTGTTGGATCCGGTCGCGGAACAGGATCTCGACCGCGCCCTTGGGGCCCATGACGGCGATCTCGGCCGAGGGCCATGCCAGGTTCATGTCTCCCCTGATGTGCTTCGAACTCATGACATCGTAGGCACCGCCATAGGCCTTCCTGGTGATCACCGTGAGTTTCGGCACCGTCGCCTCGCAGTAGGCGTAGAGCAGTTTGGCCCCGTGCTTGATGATGCCGCCGTGCTCCTGCGCCACGCCGGGGAGAAACCCGGGTACGTCCTCAAAGGTGACGAGCGGGATGTTGAAAGCGTCACAAAACCGGATGAAGCGGGCACCCTTGACCGAGGCGTTGATGTCCAACACGCCCGCGAGCACGGCGGGCTGATTGGCGATGACGCCTACCGACCGTCCACCCAGCCGGGCGAACCCAACGATGATGTTGCCGGCGAAATCGGCATGCACCTCCAGAAACCGACCGTCGTCCACCACCCGGCCGATGACCTGGTGCATGTCGTACGGTTTGGAGGCGCTGTCGGGAATGATGTCGAGGAGCCCCTCGTCACGCCGGTCATCGGGGTCGTCCGTGGGCACCAGCGGCGGCTCGTCCAGATTGTTGCTGGGTAGATACCCGATCAACTCCCGCAACCCCGCAAGGCACTCGGGCTCAGAATCGTAGGCGAAGTGGGCCACGCCCGACTTCGAGGCGTGGACGTCCGCGCCGCCCAGGTCTTCCAACGACACGTCCTCGTGGGTCACGGTCTTCACCACATTGGGCCCGGTGACGAACATGTAGCTAACGCCCCGGACCATGGCGATGAAGTCGGTGATGGCGGGGCTGTAGACCGCGCCGCCGGCACAGGGACCGAGGATGGCGGAGATTTGCGGCACTACTCCGGAGGCCAGGGTATTCCGCAGGAAGATCTCGGCGTACCCGCCCAGCGCCGCGACACCTTCCTGAATGCGGGCGCCGCCGGAGTCGTTGAGTCCGATCATCGGCGCCCCGTTCCGCACCGCGAGATCGAGCACCTTGCAGATCTTCTCCGCGTGTGCCTCCGAAAGCGACCCACCGAAGACGGTGAAGTCCTGGGAGAAGACGTAGACGAGCCGGCCATCGATCCGTCCGTAGCCGGTTACCACGCCGTCGCCCAGGATGCGTTGCTCCGCCAAACCGAAGTCGGTGATGCGGTGGGTGACGAATCGGTCCAGCTCGACAAACGACCCTTCGTCCAGCAGGAGATCAAGGCGTTCCCGCGCGGTGAGCTTGCCCTTGGCGTGCTGTTGGGCGATGCGCTCGGGACCACCACCCTGCTCGGCTTCGGCCTGCCGGCGGTGGAGTAGTTCCAGGAGTTCCCGGGGTTCGGGCATGGCTGGCCTCACCTGACTGTGACAGCGAAAGGGCCCCGTTCCCAGGGCCCGTCGCATGGTGCTAACCGATTGGAACGGCTACTCCCCTGCTTTCGGCTCGGCCTCCGGCTCCTCGGCACTGGCCGTCGCTTCTGGCTGGGCCTCCGGTTCCTCGGCACTGGCGGTCGCTTCCGCCTCGGCTTCCGGCTCCTCCGCACTCACGCTCGCTTCCGGCTGGGCCTCCGGCTCCCCGGTACTCACCGCCGCTTCCGCCTCGGACGCCGCTGGGGACTGGGCCGGCTCTTCCACGGCAGCCGAGGCCTCGCTGTCCGCCGGTTCCGGCTCCGGTTCCGCGGTTGGGACCTCCTCAACGGATTCCGCGACCGTCGAATCGGCGGACACTTCGGCCGCGTCGTCGGTGGCGGGCTTGCCGCGGTCGCCGGCCGTGTCTTCCGTATCGCCGTCTTCCAATTCGGGAATGGGAGCCCGCTTGACCAGATCGGCCTCGGTGAACTCGGGGTAGTTGATGACCGCCACCACGATCCGATGATGGATCGGGTCCACCTCCAGCACCTTCACTTCGAGCGGCTGCCCCTCGATAACGGCCTCGCTGGGGTCCGTGGCGTCCTCTAGGCCCAGTTGGGACATCGGCGCGAATCCTTCGAGGTCGTCGCCGATGTCGATGACGACGCCCTTGTCCATGAGGCGCACGGCGTGGCCCTTGAGCTCGGTGCCGATGGGGAGGGTTTCCCCGATCTTCAGCCAGGGATCTTCCTCCGCCTGCTTGAGACCCAGGGAAATCCGCTTGTTGTCGCCGTCGATGTTGAGGATCACCACCTCGACCTCGTCGCCCTTATTGATCACTTCCGACGGATGCTGCACCCGCTTGGTCCAGGACATGTCGGAGATGTGGATCAAGCCGTCGATACCGGCCTCGATCTCCACGAAGGCGCCGAAGCTGGTCAGGTTGCGAACCGTGCCCGTGATACGCGTGCCCACCGGGTACTTGAGGGGCAACACCATCCACGGATCCTGCTCGGTCTGCTTCATCCCGAGGGAGATCTTCTCCTCGCTCTCGTCCACCTTGAGCACTACCGCCTCGATGGTCTCACCGATGCTGACCACCTTCGAGGGGTGCCGCACGTTACGCGTCCAGCTCATCTCGGAGATGTGGACCAGGCCCTCGATGCCGGGCTCGAGCTCGACGAAGGCACCGTAGTTGGTGATCGACACCACCTTGCCCTGCACCCGGCTGCCCACCGGGTACTTCTCGGAGACGCCCTTCCACGGGTAATTCTGCAGCTGCTTCATGCCGAGGCTGATGCGCTCGCGCTGCCAGTCGATGTCGAGGATCTTGACCTCGAGTTCCTGGCCTATCTGCACTATCTCGCTCGGGTGGGACACCCGGCCATAGGACATGTCGGTGATGTGCAGCAGGCCGTCGACACCGCCCAGGTCGATGAAGGCGCCGAAGTCGGTGATGTTCTTGACCACGCCGGTCCGCACCTGATCGGTTTCCAGTTCCTTCATCAGGTGCTCGCGCTTGCTGGCCCGCTCGGCCTCCAGGATGACCCGGCGGCTCACGACGATGTTCCGACGGCGCTTGTTGAGCTTGATGATCTTGAACTCGTAGGACTGTCCCAGGAGCTCGTCGATGTTGGGGACCCGGCGCAGGGCGATCTGGCTCCCCGGGAGGAACGCGTCGACGCCCATAAGGTTTACCACCACCCCGCCCTTGATCTTCTTGACCAGCGTCCCTTCGACCGGCTCGTCGCTCTCGTGGGCCTGGCGGATCTTCTCCCACACCCGCATGAAGTCGGCCTTCTTCTTGGAAAGCACGACTGCCCCGTCCTGATCTTCCAGATGCTCGAGGAAGACTTCTACCTCATCGCCTTCCTTGAGCTCGCCGGCATCGGAAAACTCCTCGAGCGGGACCGAGCCCTCGGACTTGAAGCCCAAGTCGAGGATGACCGCATTGTCGGTAATGCGGAGAACCTTCGAGGTGACGATCTCGCCCTCGGCGATCGAGGCCATGGTGCCCTCGTACATCGCCAGCATCTGCTGGTACTCTTCGTCGCTGTACGATTCGTCGTAGAGATCCGCTCGCACGCGGAGGATGGGCTCGTCGGCTATGTCTTCGATGGGTTGCTGCGGGGTGTCGGTGGTGGTTTCAGTCATGGCGGTGGTCTACAATCCTTACAGCCCGCGGGTCAGCCCGCACCCACGGGGTCGGAGGTCCACACCCCACACGGGCCGAGTTGCCCGAGCGGGATAGCATAGAAAGATACTGGCTTGGCAATCAGGGAGCAAGGCAAGGGGAGCCGTCGCCGAGGAGGCGCCGCTAGCCGTCGCTAGCCAGTCCCCGGTCCCGGGCAAGCTCCAGGATGCGGTCCACCTGCTCCTCAAAGGAGAGGTCGCTGGTGTCGAGCGCCACGGCATCGGCGGCCCGGACCAGCGGGGCCACCGCCCGGCTGGAATCGGCGTGGTCGCGCGCGGCCAGAGCCTCGGTTTCGCGCCGTAGCTGTTCCGGATCGACGGCCTCCCCACGCTGCCGCAACCGGCGCCCGGCCCGGGCCGCCGGGCTGGCGGTGAGGTATACCTTGAGTTGTGCCTTGGGGAACACTACCGACCCGATGTCACGGCCGTCTACCACGACTCCCTGTCCCTCCAGGGCAGTTCGCCGGAGGTGCTCGTTGACCCAACAACGCACCTCGGCCAGGGCGGCGATCTCCGACACGTGCTCGGTAACAGCCGCGGCTCGCAGCGATGCGTCCGGCACCGGCTCCCCGGCGACCACCTCGAAATCACCGTTGCGCGGCCGAAGGTCCACACCCCACCGCTCCGCCTCGGCAACGACGTCAGGGGCATCGAACGGGCGCGGGAGTCCGGCCCGCACCGCCGCCAAGGTCACCCCACGATAGAGGGCTCCGGAGTCGAGGTGACGGAAGCCGAGTTGGGCGGCTACGGCCCGTGCGGTACTCGACTTGCCCGAGGCCGCGGGACCATCGATGGCTACGATGATGGGACTCACGAGGCGTGCTCCCCCAAACCACGAAGCATATGCTGAAAGCCGGGGAAGCTCACGTCGGCACATCCCATGTCGTCCACCAACACCCGCGCGTCCGGCACGGTCCCCAGTACGGCGAAGGCCATGGCCAACCGGTGGTCACCATCGGTGCGCACCGTCCCGGCCGGCCGGTAGTCGGTCCCCTCGATTACCAGATCGTTGCCGGACACTTCGGCCACGCCGCCTAGACGGCGGATATTCGAGGCCAGAAGCCCCAACCGGTCGCTCTCCTTGACACGGAGTTCGCCGGCCTCGCGAAAGACCGTGGTCCCCTGCGCACGACTCGCCAGCACCGCCAGCATGGGGATCTCGTCGATCAGCGATGGAATCTCCTTGGCCACCACTTCGACGCTCTGCAGCGTGGCTGGGCCAACGATCAGGTCGCCCACCGGCTCTCCCGCTTGGGCCGCTCCCTCCTCGATTGCAACAGCGGCACCCATGCGTCGAAGCACCTCCAGATAGTGGATCCGGGTAGGGTTGAGGCCCACGCCGGCGATGCGCAATTGGCCCCCCTGCGACAGGAGCGCGATCCCCACGGGGAACGCGGCCGACGAGGCGTCGCCCGGCACTACCACCGAAAACGTCTCCAGCCGGCCGGTTGGTTCGAATCGAATCCACTCGCCATCATCGGTCACCGCGTAGCCGAACGAGCGCAGCAGGCGTTCGGTGTGGTCGCGCGACCGGCCCACCGGCTCGCGGATGGCCACCGGAACCTCGCCGACCAGGCCCGCCAGGAGGAGACTCCCCTTCAACTGGGCGCTGGATACGGGCATCTCGTAGCGGAGCGCGCGCAGGGGTCCACCGGTGATGGTCACCGGCAAGCCGTCCGTCCCCTCGTCCTTGACGGTGGCGCCCATCAGCTGGAGCGGCATGGTAATGCGTCGCATCGGCCGCCGCCTGAGCGAACGGTCACCGGTTACGGTGGCGGTAAATGGATGGGCCGCCAGCGCCCCGAGGAGCAACCGGGCGGTGGTGCCCGAATTGCCGCAATACAGGTGGCGGTCGGGTGGCTGGAACCGTCCGGAGCCACGAACCCGGACTGGGCGGCCGCTGCGGAGCGGGGACACCTCGACGCCGAGGCGCCGTAGCACCGCCCCGCTCGAGCGGGCGTCGAGCGATGTCAGCGGGTTGTGGATTTCGCTGGTCCCGCGAGCGAGTGCCGCGAGCAGCAGCAACCGGTGGGTGATGCTCTTGTCACCGGGAACCGTGATGGTGCCTTGCACGATCATGGGACCTCCCCGTTGGCGCCGCCGGGAGAGGCGTCTGACGTCCACGACCGGAGACTGTGGCGGCTGGAGCGTTGCAAGTCGGCCATGGCGGGATGGAAACGGGAACCGGTGGCTGGGAACGGGAGGCGACCGTCAATTGTACCCGAAGCCCCAGCGAATCACAATCGAGCCCGGTCAGGCGCCACCAGCGGGAGTCCCTCGGGTGGCGCCCCGCCTATATTATTGAGTGGAGTGCGCCGCGCCGAACCGTCGACGCGGGCAAACTGGGAGCGACGTCATGGCCAAGATCCTGATCGTGGAAGACAACGACGACAACATGAAGCTGTTCCGCACCATCCTGGCCCTGAAACGCCACGAAATCATCGAGCGCACCGATGGGGAACGCCTGCAGGAATCCATCGACCACGAGCGCCCCGACTTGGTGCTCATGGACATCCAGTTGCCGGGCCAGGATGGGTTTGCCTTGCTCGAGTCCATCCGGTCCTCAGCCGTGCCGGACTGCCGGGTGGTGGCCCTGACGGCCCACGCCATGGCCGGTGACCGGGAGCGGGCCCTCCAGGCCGGGTTCGACGGGTACATCAGCAAGCCCATCGACATCAGGGCGTTCCCGGACCAGATCGAGCGCGCCCTGGCCGGAGAGACCGTTACCGACTGAGGGCCCGTTCCCATGGTGCCCCCGCAGCCCGATTGTTCTATCTTTCTTTCCGTCCCCGTCATTCCGAGACCCTCCGATGGAACCGCAGCCGACGCCCAGTCCGCCCCAGGGCGATAGCAAGAGAGCCCTCCTGGAAGCGAGGGAGAGCGCCATTCAGGACTCGGCCAAGCGCCGGGCCATTTCCGTGCGCGAAAGCCGCGGATCGAAGAAGTCACGCCTTCTGCCCTTCGCGTTCATCGCCTCGGTGGCGTTAGGCCTGTATGCCCTCGCGTCCCAACCCGCCTGGCTGGTCACGCCGCCGCCGCCGCCGGAATCTCCGGTGATCGTGGAAGCGAGTCTTCGGGTCGCCATGTGGCAGGAAGCCCTGTACGTGGAGCGCTACCACAGCGAGAAAGGTCGGCTTCCCCTCGACCTGGCCGAGGCCGGCGCGCCGGACGTGGCCGGAGTGTCCTACCACCAAGTCAGCGAGGACAGCTACCTCATTACCGGCAGCAACGGAGAAGTGGACCTGGTGCTTCGTTCGGAAGAATCGTTCGACGATTTCCTGGGCGAGAGTCTCAAGACCCTCGCCAAACGGGTTGGCTCGTGACCGGCCGCGGCGGCTTCACGCTGATCGAGATGTTCGTGGTCCTGGTGATCATGGGCATCCTGGCCGCAGTCGGGCTGTTCAAGTACATCGACTTCCGCGAGCAGGCCTACGCCACCAAGGTGGCGGCCGACATGACCTCCACCAAAATAGCGGCCATTACCGCGTGGACGGACAACGAGCAGTGGCCGCCGGACGCCGGCCCGGGAATCGTACCCCCCGAGATCCGCCTCCATCTCCATGGCAGCGTCCAGTTCACCAACAGTGACTACACACTCGACTGGGACAACCTCAGCGGCAGCGTGCCGTTCCTGGTGGGAATCAGCGTCACCACCACCAACCCGAGCCTAATGGCCCACCTGACACGGACCCTCGGCACCACAACCCCTTTTATCCTCGTCGGCGGGCGATTGACCTACATCCTGGTCGACAACACCGGCATCTTCTAGCGCGAGGGCGCTTGCGGGCGCCGGTACCGAGCCGTACGTTGGTGGAGTCACGTCAGGCGAGCCGCTATTCTCCACGGTTGAGAGCCGGGCAGCGACGGACTTCATGCCCAGTAGCCAGGCTAGCCATTTTACCCTGCGGCCCATCCTGACGCGACAGCAATCGCCCACCCCGCGCCGCGACGTGGGGGGGCGATTGTGTGTCGGGACC
>SMVY01000173.1 GCA_004357415.1 Gemmatimonadota bacterium | reverse complement strand
CCTTCTCCCAGATCGCGCTCAACCGTCTCTTCCTTGTCGTAGTCTGCCGCTTCGTCGGTCTCGCCCACCGTCGGCACCTCGGCGTGGTGAATCTCCCGCTCGATGGTGAGCAGGGCCGCCCGGGGCGACACCATGGGGAACCGGTTGCCGAACAGGCCGTACACCAGCAGGAACGCCCCCAGAAACAGCACCAGGGGACCGATCTCGGGCAGGCCGAACACCGGGCCGTGCTCCAGGGTGACCGACGGCAGCACCAGGAGGTAGCGCTCCAGGAACAACGCCGCCAGGCTGATGGCCGCGAACAAGCCCAGGAGGGGTGGGGACTTCTTGGGCGCCACGCCTAGCAGGCCGATGAACGGAATGACGAAGATCCCCAGGAATACGGCCGTGCCCACCGGTCGCCACGGGCCCCACAGGCGGGCAAAGACGAACCCGGTCTCTTCGGGGAGATTGCCGTACCAGATGACCAGGAACTGTGACCACATCAGGTAGGCCCAAAACACCGAGAACCCGAAGCACAACTTGCCGAGGTCGTGGCGCTGGTGGGGCGAGACGAAGACCCAGGTACCGGTCGCCGCGGCACCGAAGAAAGTCAGGTACACCAGCAGCATGTAGCCGCCGAGGAACGACCCCATGAAATAGAACGCCCCCAGCAAGTTGGAGAACCAATGCGGCTGGAGGGCCATGATCATGTCGAACGCCACCAGGCTGAAGACGATGGCGTACACCACCACGTAGGCCGGGGCCAGCTGGTGTACCAGCGTCTTCACCTTCTCTTGCGCGGCTTCGGAGCCGTCGTAGCCCTCGGTCATCTTGGCGTAGGTAACGGCCCGGCTGCCGGACACCAGATCCTTGGCGTCGTACACGTCGGGCACCATATCCGTCCGGACCAATTTCCAGCCAAGGAGGAACAGGGTTCCCAGCCCGATGAACAGCCGGGCGAACATCCAGGGCCACGATAGCCACAATTCCTTGCCATGTCCCAGGCCGTGGAACTCGGGAAAGATGTGGGGGTACCCCACCGTGAATATCAGCAGAAAGCCCAGAAACGATACTGGGAAGAATGCCACCGCCGCCCCAGCGTACCTGAGGATCAGCCCGGACCACTTGGCGTGGGCCACCTTGTGTACCGCGACGATGGCCACGGCCCCGCCGGCTAGGCCGGTGAAGTAGAGCCAGCCGACGTGGAACAGCTGCCAGGCGCGGGCCGTGTGGCCCTGCATGAGAGCCCACACGAACAGGCCCATGCCGATGAGCGTCAGGGCACCACCCACCCCGACGAATAGTCCGTAGCGGGCGGTGACGGCGTGCTCGGCCAGACGGCGCCGGAGTGCAACCGGATCGTGCATCAGCTGCCCCCTCCCAGCTGGTCGGCCTGAAGCGTCCGCAGGTAGTTCACCACGCGCCAGCGATCCTCCTGCCGGAAGATCTTGTCTCCGTAGGGGGCCATGATGCCGCGCCCGTAGCGGACGATGCTGTAGAGGTAGCCGTCGGAGAACCCGGCCGCCCGCGGGGTCATGAGGGACGGGGCACCCAACTTCCGGCCCACCAGTCCGTCACCCTGGCCGGTGGCGCCGTGGCACAAGGCGCAGAACGTACCGTAGAGTTCCTCGCCCCGAGCGAGACCGTCGGTGCGTCCCACCGGATTGACCAGCGCGTCGGCGGTGGTGGTATTCAGTACCCGCCATTCGTCCAACCAGTCGATCTCGCCCCCGGTAACGGGCACGGACCCAGGCGGCGGCGTGTGCGGCACGCTGCCCGATTCGTAGGGCGACACGGCCATCGACCCCAGCATGTGGTCGAACCAGGGGATGGTGTACATGAGATCGTCGGGCGACGGGACGTCGTTGTACCACCAGCCGCAGCCGGCCACGCCGAGCCCGGCTACCAATAGGATGGCCCGGGACAGGCTACGAGGCATGGCGCACCTCCACCGAGCCCGCTTGCATCATGACTTCTTCGACCGCGGAGTACCTGTCGCTGCTGCACGGCACAAAGATGCCGATTTGATCGTCGGAGAATTTCTCGTCGTACATGAGCTTGTTCGTGGGTTTCAGGAACGACAGGATGAGCATCCCCGCCACCGTGAACATTGCGCCAAACAGGATGGTCAGTTCGAACGCCAGCACGGTGTACGGTGGTATTGCGCCGAACGGCTTGCCACCGACCATCGTGGGCCAGTCGAGCGACATCCAGATGGTCATGGCAAACCCGGCCGCGCAGCCGATGAGCCCGCCGGCGAGGGTAAACAAGCGAACCGGGCTCACCTTCTGCTCCAGCGCCTCTTCGATCTCGTGATTCGGGGCGGCGTTGTAGACGGTCAAATCGGTGTGCCCCTGGGTGCGCAGGGTCTTGATGGCATCGGTCGCCGCATCGACGTGGACGAAAGACCCCAGGACACCAGGGATCTGTTTGGCCATTAGCGATGTCCTCCCGTCCGCTTCCGCGGCATGGGAATCATTTCCTTGATCTCCTGGATTGCCACGATCGGGAAGGTCCGGGCAAACAGGAGGAAGTACATCAGGAACCAGCCGAACGACCCGGCGAGGATGCCCCAATCGGCCCAGTTAGGATTGAGTTGGCCCCAGGCGAAGGGTATGTGGTCGTTGCCGAGCGACCCCACGATGATGACGAACCGCTCGAACCACATACCGATGTTGATGAAGATCGAGAGAATGAACAGCGCCGTGATGTTGGTGCGGATCTTCTTGAACCAGAACAACTGTGACACGAAAGCGTTGCAAATGATCATGGTCCATCCGGCCCACCACATCGGTCCGAACGCCCGGAGATAGAATGTCGTCTGCTCCGCCGGCACGCCGCTGTACCAGGCGACGAAATACTCGATGGCATAGGCGTAGAACAGAATCGACCCCGTGAACAGCGTCAGCTTGGCCAGGTTCTCGAGGTGGTACACGGTGATCATGTGCTCGAGATGGAGCACCTTCCGGAGCGGAATCAGCAGAGTGAACACCATGCCCACCCCGGAGTAGATGGCGCCGGCCACGAAGTAGGGCGCGAAGATCGTCCCGTGCCACCCCGGCACGAGGGCCATGGCAAAGTCCCACGACACCACGGAGTGGACCGACAACACCAGCGGCGTCGCCAGCGCCGCCAAATAGAGGTACCCGCGCGAGTAGTGGCGCCACTGGTTGTCGCTGCCGGTCCACCCGATGGAGCAGATGGAGTAGATCTTCTTGCGCCAGCCGGACACATGGTCCCGCACCGCGGCGATGTCCGGCACCAGGCCCACCACCAGGAAAGTGGTCGACACGGTCAGGTAGGTGCCGATGGCGAACACGTCCCACAGCAGGGGCGACTTGAAGTTGACCCACAGGTATCGCTGGTTGGGATAGGGCAACAGCCAGTAGAACAGCCACTGCCGGCCGATGTGGATGATGGGGAACAACCCGGCGGTCATGACGGCGAACACGGTCATGGCCTCGGTGGCGCGATAGACCGCCGTGCGCCACGGCGAGCGAAACAGGAACAGGATGGCGGAGATCAGAGTGCCCGCGTGGCCGATGCCGACCCAGAACACGAACGTGGTGATGTAAACGCTCCACATCACCGGGGAGTTGTAGCCGGCCAGTCCCAGGCCGTCCTTCAACAGCAGAACGAAGGTAATCAGCCCGACGAGGAACAACGCCACCGCGCCGCCCAGCATGATAGTGTAGCCGCGACCATGGGTACCCAGCGTGGCGACGACGTCCCGGGTGACCTCAGCGTGGGTCTGGGTCGGCCGGTCCTGTGCGATTGCCGTCACGGATTAGTGCTCTCCACCGTGCTGGACCTTGGCCAGATACGTCACCGAAGGCCGCACGTTCAGGTCTCCCAGGACGTGATATCCGCGGTGATCTTGTCCCGCCCGCGCCACCCGGCTGTTGGGATCGTTCATGTCGCCGAACACGATGGCGCCCGACGGGCACGCCTGGGCGCAGGCCGTCACCACCTCGCCGTCGGCCAACTGTCGATCCTCCATCCGGGCCGTGTTCTGTGCCCCGCGGATGCGCTGGATACAGAAAGTGCACTTCTCCATGATGCCCCGCGCCCGCACTGTCACATCGGGATTGAGCTGCAACTGCAGCGGATCGTCGAAGCCGAGGTGCGCGTAGGACAGCCAGTTGAAGTAGCGAACCTTGTAGGGGCAGTTGTTGCCACAGTAGCGGGTCCCCACACAGCGGTTGTAGACCTGGGCGTTGAGCCCGTCGGGAGTGTGGTAGGCCGCGAACACGGGACACACCGGCTCGCACGGGGCGTTGTCGCAGTGCTGGCACATCATCGGCACCACGCGGGTGGAGAACGGTTCGCCGTCCTCGCCACCCTCGAAGTACCGCTCGATGCGCAGCCAACTCAACTCGCGGCCGCGCACCACTTCCCGCTCGCCGACGGTCGGGATGTTGTTCTCGGCGTAGCAGGCCGTCACGCAGGCCGAACACCCGGTACAGCGTGACAGATCGATCGCCATGCCCCAGTTGGGATGCTCCCCTGCGTAGTCGCCCTCGAGGCTTTTCTCCCGCTGCGCCTCTGCCCAGCCCACGATGGCCTCCTGCTCCAGCTCGGTGTTCACCTCGTGGGGGCCGCCGTGGACCTCGGCTACGGTCTTGCCTTCAACCGCCGCGGCGAACGGCATGGCCTCGGCGATGCCGCGGCCCAACTGCCGGGGATTCCCCTCGGTCTTGGCCAGCTTCTGGAAACGCCGTGTCTTGCGGAGTTCGACCCGAGTCGAGAGGTACGGCAGGAACCCTCCCCCGTCCTCACCGCCCAACAGGTCGAGTGCGTTCACGCCCCGGCCATCGGCGTACTGGCCGTAGGCCGTGTGACCCAATCCCAGCGGTGTGGCAACCACTCCCGGATGGATACCGAGATACGGGTAGACCGGCGCCTCGATGGTGCCGTGGGGCGACACCAACTGGACCACTTCACCCTCCCGGACGTCCAGTTGACGAGCGGTGTCGGGATGGATTTCGATCCAGCTCTGCCAAGTGATCTTGGTTACCGGGTCGGGATTCTCCAGCAGCCACGGCTTGTTGGCACCCCGGCCGTCGTACAGCATGGACGAGGGATACGGCGCAAACACCAAGTCTCCCTCGCCGTCGAAGGTTGGACGCTGGTAGCCCACATTCCTGGCGCCCGGAGCCAGCCGCACCACGTCGCCAACCGCGGGTTCGTCAAACAACCCGCCGCTGGCGAGGGATTCGGTCCAGAACACCCGGAAATCATGCCGGCCACGTTGCCGGCCGACGGCGGCCCAGCGGTCCTTGAGGTAAACCTCGAAGGAAGCGGCGTCGAATTGGGCCAGCGGGCCGCCGACAGCGCGGGCCACCTCCAACAGCACGTCGCCGGCTGCCTTCCCGTCCCTCACCGGCATCATCACCGGCTGCAGTAGCGCGTGGACACCGTCGCGCGGCTGGAGATCGTCCCACCGCTCCAGCGCGTGCAGGTTGGGGAGAACGAGATCCGCATGGGCCGCGGTATCGTCCATGACCGACGAGGTGGACACGGTAAACCCAACCTTGGCCATGCGAGCGGCAAAGTTGGCGGCACGCGGTACGGAATGGACGGGATTTGCCTCGTGGATGATCAGCACGTCCACCGAGCCGGCGTCCATGGCGGCCGCCAGTTCCTCGAGCGCGCCGTAGCCATCACCCTGCGGGCGGCCACTACCGAAGTGGATGGTCTGTCCCACGTTGCCGGCCACGTAGTTGAGGACGTTGACGGCGGCGCAGGCTTCGGTGGCGCCGCGGTGCTGGCTGGCGATGCCGCCGGCAACCGCCAAACTGGGTTGAGATGCGAATTCCCGGGCAACCAGCCGGATGGCCTCCGGCGACAGGCCGCTCTCTTCAGCCGCCCGTTCGGGGGTGAACGGTGCCAGCACCGATCGAAGCGTGTTGGCGTCATTGGGTGCGCGGTTACGCTCTGACAGGATGACGTTGGCCATCGCCAGTGCCACCGCCGCGTCGGATCCGGGGTGGATGGCGTGCCATTCGTCAGCATTCATCCCCGTGAGGTCCATGCGGTGGCCGAGGTACACGTGCTTGGCCATGTGGCCGTCGCGGAAGCCGTGCGACTCGGCAAAACCGTGCTGGTTCTCCACCTGTCCCAGCCACGTCTCCAGGAAGTCGGTCCCGAAAGACAGGATGTACTCGGCCTTGGCGAAATCGTACGTCGGCACCTCGTTCCGGCCGAACACCTGTTGGTTGGCCGCCCTGAGCGCCTCGTTGTCGAACGGCTGGTAGCGCACCAGCCGGCCGCCGAGGGCACCCACCCAGGCGGCCAGGAGATCGGAGAACGTCCCGGCCCCGGCACCCGACACCACCGCCACCGAGGCGCCGGCGGCGCCAACCCGCTCGGCCAGGAGGGTGATGGCCTCGTCCCACGACACGTCGCTGAACGACCCATCGGCATTGCGCAACTGGGGACCGCTCAGCCGACCGGGGTTATAGAGCCCTTGTAGCCCCGCCTGACCTCGGGCACACAGGCGTCCGCGGTTGATGGGACTCCCGGGGTTGCCCTCGAGCTTGATGGCCCGGGCTTCACGGGTCTTGACGTGCAGGCTGCAGCCGGCCGGGCACTCGGTACAGGTACTCGCGTAGTAGGTCGCGATGCCGGGAACGTTGTCCTCGTCGCCCACCATGTAGGGGATCAGTTTTTCGATGCGGTCCGTCGAACAACCCGACAACGCTACCGTGCCCAGGCCGGCGACGCCGGCGACCGACAGGAACTTCCGCCGGTCGATTCCCTGGGACGTGTCTTCGGTGTTTTCCTTGGACATCAATGCTCCTGGAGCTGAAGCTGGACCGGCCCTGGTGCCCGGTGACGATCACGTGCCGGCGGCCCGGGGCCTAGTAGTGGCACACCGAGCAATCGCGGGTCACGTTGCGCTCGAGATGGCAGGTGATGCACCACCCCATGTTGCTGATGTTGTTGACCTGGAACACCTGCGGCATGCGGGCGACGTCGCCGTGGCAGGTCATGCAGGCGTTGGGCCCCATCGCCTTGACGTGACGCATGTGCGGAAAGTGTGCGTGCCGGGCCAGGGCATGGACCCGCTGCCATTCGATAGGCTCGCCGGCGGCGTTGGCATCACGCACCTTGGCGATCTCGGCCCGCGAAGAGCTGTCGGATCCAGCGATGACCAGGTGGCATCCCATGCAGGTCTGCATGCTGGGGATGCCGGGCTCCTGCGAAACCTCAACCGCAAAGTGACAGTACTGGCACTGGATCTTGAATTGCCCGGCGTGAATGTCATGGCGGAAGAACACCGGTTGGCGCGGTCCGCGAAGGTTGGCCGTATCGCCGGCGGCAAGCGTCGGCGCCGTGAGAGAGTCGCTCAGTGCCGGGCTTTGGGGGAGAGTTGGCGAACTACCAGCGAATGCCATCAGGGCACCGAAGACCGCTACCGCAAACACAGTCACGACCATAGCCAACTTACGCATTGTCGGTCACCATCGATGTCGGTATCGGGTCCCGCGAACGTGCCCCACAGGGCACGCACGCAGCCAGGTGGAAGATCGGATGTGAATCTGATTGTCGTTCGGGGCCACGGCCACACGGCCCCTCAACTGCGGGCTAAGTATAGTGACGGCGGCCCGTCACACAAGATCCCGGCAGTGTCCAATTCTCCCGGAACCGCCCTAGCCCTTGGCCGTCCGGCGGACCACCAAGGTTGGTGTCTCCGCCTTGAGCCATTCGATTTTCTTCTTGGTGAACGACAGGAACGTCTCAGCCACCCTCTTGTCGGTGATCTCCAGCCAGCACCACCGGACCGGCCCCGTTTGCTGGCCGTCCCGAATGGCCTGGGTGATGACCGCCGGCACGCGTGGCAGCGCCTGGACTTCTCGGAGCTCATGATCCGTAAGGGTGAAGGTGGCCGCCACCGCGTTCGACATGGCGTGCAGCCAGCAAAGCTTGCGGCTGCCCAGTCCGAATTCCCACACCCAGCGCCACTTATCGCCCATGAAGCGTACCCGTTCCGCCACCCCTTTCTGATCGAGGAGACCACGACGTAGCAACCTGAAGCGGTCGGCCTGAACCCGGGGGAGATCCCTGTAGGGCGCTCTCGGTGCCGGCTCCTCGCTCGGGTCCGGGTATTGATTCGAACGCCAGAATACCGTGCCTTGCCCCACGACATACCTCGGTTCTGCAGGATGTTTTCTAAGGTAAACACAACGGGGAGCATAAGATAGCTGG
>SMVY01000172.1 GCA_004357415.1 Gemmatimonadota bacterium | reverse complement strand
TTCGATCGTACGCCCTGCGGGCCGCGGTGTACGACGCCACCGGGGATGGCGAGGCGGCCCAGGCCTTTTATGGGAAGTTCCTGTGGTTGTGGCAGGATCCTGAGGATGTGCTACGGGAACAGCGGGACCTGGCTCGCCGGGCGCTGGGGCAACTCGAACGGCAGGACCGGCCGGACAATTAGCTGAGAGCTATGAGCCGGTCCGGTAAGCGCTCCTTGCTCCCAGCTATACGTCGAGGTGACTGACGTAGGTGGCGTTGGCCTCGATGAACAGGCGTCGCGGTTCGACCTCGTCGCCCATGAGCTCATCGAACAGCTTGGACGCTTCGACGGCGTCGTCGAGTGTGACGCGGAAGATGGTACGCTTGGCCGGGTCCATGGTGGTGCTCCACAGTTGGTCGGGGTTCATTTCCCCCAATCCCTTGTAGCGCTGGATGTTGATCTTGCCGTCGCCGCCCTGGCCGTTGCGGAGACGCTTGAGGATTTCGTCGCGTTCTTCGTCCGAGTAGGCGTAGAACACCTCCTTCTTCTTGGATAGCCGATACAATGGCGGCTGGGCAATGTAGATGTATCCGGCTTCGATCAGATCCAGCATCTGGCGGAAGAAGAAGGTCAGCAGGAGTGTGCGGATGTGGGCGCCGTCGACATCCGCGTCTGTCATGATGATGATCTTGTGGTAGCGCGCGTTGTCGATCTTGAAGTCCTCGCGCACCCCGGCACCGATGGCGGTGATGATGTTACGAATCTCCGCGTTGCCGAGGATCTTGTCGATGCGGGCGCGCTCGACGTTGAGAATCTTGCCACGGAGCGGAAGGATCGCCTGGAACTGGCGGTCGCGACCCTGCTTGGCGCTGCCGCCCGCGGAGTCGCCCTCGACCAGATAGAGTTCGGTCATGGTGGGATCGTCCAGGGAGCAATCGGCCAGCTTGCCCGGGAGAACGGCGTTCTCCAGACCGGACTTCTTGCGGACGAGTTCGCGCGCCTTGCGGGCTGCCTCGCGGGCGTGGGCGGCGCTGGCGGCCTTTTCGATGATGGCACGGGCCACCGGCGGGTGTTCTTCCAGGTAGTTGCTCAACTGCTCGTAGACCACCTGGCGGACGATGCCCTCGACTTCGGAGTTGCCCAACTTGGTCTTGGTCTGGCCCTCGAACTGCGGCTCCTTCACCATGATGTGCAGCACGCAGGTGAGTCCCTCGCGTACGTCCTCTCCCGAGAGGGTGAAGTCTGCCTTCTTGAGAGACTTGGTCTTGAGGCGTTTGGAGACCTCGTTGATGGCGCGCGTGACCGCGGACTTGAAGCCGGTCAGGTGGGTGCCGCCTTCGTGGGTGTTGATGTTGTTGACGAACGTGAAAATGTTCTCGTTGTAGCCATCCTCGTACTGGATGGCCACGTCGACGCTCACGTCGTCCCGTGTTCGCTGGAAGGCAATCGGCTGGGGGTACAGTGGCTTGCGGTTCCGGTTGAGCCACTGGACGAACTGGGCCAGGCCGCCCTCGGCGAAGAACGTTTCCGATTTGAGCTCATCGGGCCGCTCGTCCGTCAGGCTGATGGTGACGCCTTCGTTGAGGAACGCGAGTTGGCGCAGGCGGTCGGCCAGAGTCGTCCAGTTGAACTCCAGCACGGTGAAGATTTCCGGGTCGGGCTTGAAGCGTACGGTGGTGCCGGTGCCCTTGGCTTCTCCCAAGACCGTGAGAGGCTTGGTCACCTGGCCACGGCAGAACGTTATCTGGTGCCGGTGCCCGTCGCGGTCGATGACGACCTCGAGCCGCTCGGACAGGGCGTTGACCACCGAAACGCCAACGCCGTGAAGCCCGCCGGATACCTTGTACGAGGACTTGTCGAACTTGCCGCCGGCGTGGAGCGTGGTGAGGGCCACTTCAACGCCCGGCTTTTTCTCCACCGGGTGGATATCGACGGGAATGCCCCGGCCGTTGTCGACGACGGTTATCGAGTTGTCCTTGTGGATCGTCACTTTGATCGTGTCACAGAAACCGGCCATCGCCTCGTCGATGGAATTGTCGACGACCTCGTACACCAAGTGGTGCAAGCCGTTCTCGCTGGTCGATCCGATGTACATCCCGGGCCGGAGCCGAACCGCCTCGAGACCCTTGAGCACCTGGATCGATTCCGAGGAGTAGTCGTTACTGGTCTGTGTCTGCTGTAACTTTTTGGCCATGTCCCGTCACGTAGTAGGGCCGGGGCCACCCAGTGGCACCCAGCGAATTCCATTGATGCGTCCCGTCCGAGACGCGTTGATATTTGCCAGTATCTTCGGTGTCATCAGGCTCAGTTCCGCGGCCCACGGTGCCGTGGCAACGCGGACGCGGAGCACTCCTTCCGGCGAGACCGATTCCGCCGTCGTCACCGCGGCGATCTGGCTCCCCACGAGGGAGGGCCACGCCTCGATCACGGCGGCCCGCTCCACGCCTGCCTGCAGTCCCGAGCGTTTGAGGTAGCCCGTCAGCGCGTCACCCAGCCGCACCATCGGTCGTTTGCCAGCCATCGACTTCCTCCGGTCAGCCATCAACGCGAACCGTTCCGGTCTCTACGTGCCACACTGGAAGGTCCAGTCCTTCCGGCAGTTCGTTGCGCCGCGGCGCCGACAGCAACACCTGGGCTCGGGGCTCGCGGCGCAATCGCTCCGCCAGGCAGTCCTGGCGCCGGGTGTCCAATTCGGCGAACACGTCGTCCAGTACCAGGGCCGGTTCGGTGTTGCGCCACCGTGCCAGCGTATCCCACTCGAGCAGTTTGAGCGCTACCGTAGCGCTGCGGTGCTGGCCGGTCGAGCCGTAGGTCCTGAGCGGTCGTCCGTCCAACTCGAGGACCAGATCGTCCCGGTGGGGGCCGACGGTGGTCGTGCCGCGCGCTTCATCGCGGGAGCGGGCCTCCGCCAGGGCCTCCGGCCACGCGCCTGGTTCGGCCAGGCTGTCCCGACCGAGGTAGCGCACCTCCACGCGCGCCGTCTCGCCCATGGCGCGAAACTCTTCGGCGAACAGGCCCGCCGTTTCCTGTAACCAGTCGAGCCGCCGCCGGACGACGGCGGCGCCGTGCTCGATCAGCGCCGGCTCGAAGGCCGCGAGTGCGCTCGAGTGCTGCTTGAGCGCTGCGTTCCGCTGGGCCAGCGCCGCCCGGTAGCGCGTCAGGGCGCGGAGGTACCCGCGATCGGACAGCGAGAGGAGGCGGTCGAGGTAGAGCCGCCGTCCGGCGGCGGGGCCCGATGCCAGGCTCGTGTCGGCGGGAATGAATGCCACCGCGAGCCACAGCCCGACCGCGTCTGCCAGCCGTTCGATGTCCGCGCCGTCGACGGTGATTCGCTTCCTCTTGGGCGACGCCGTGTAACGGACAGCCACATCGTGGGTCACGCCCTGGTCGGCGAAGCGGCACTCCACCTTGAATCCTGGGCCGCCGAATCCGGCCATCTCGGCGTCGGCGGCGCCCCGGAAGGACCGGAACAACACCGGGTAATAGGCCGCCTCGAGGACGTTGGTCTTTCCGTGACCGTTGGGCCCGAGGAGCGCTACCCCCTCCGCCGGTACCCTCAGGGCCAGAGGCTCCAGATTGCGGAACCCCGTGGCGGTGAGCTGCACCAAGCGCACTACTGGATGCTCAACAGGCGCCTAGTGGGACCGCCTCGATTGCCGTCATCGTCCTTGGCGGTGACGGAGATGGTAACGACAGTCCCTGCCAGGCCGGCGGTCGACAGGGGGAACTGAAACGAGACCGTCTCGCCGTCGACATTCGTGGGTGGCAGGTTGAACGGCGCGCCCTGAAGGCTGAAGAAAATCGAATCGACGTTGACGTCGTCCTGGACCTCGCCGACGATCACCAGCGTCACTCCCTCGCTGACCACCGTATCGCTTCCCGGTTCGGTGATGGTGATCAGCGGTGCCACGGAGCCGCCCCCTGGACCCGTGGGCGTGATGGGCCGGTCGCGGCCGGAACATCCAATAGCGAACGCGGCGATCCCTGCCAGCAGCAGGGCGCGCCGCGCGCGATCGTTCCCCGGGATTGGACTGCCGAACATACCCTCAATCTACCCTTAACGGGCGGCAAATTGCAGCGCTCCACCCGGTCGCCATCGGGGCCGTCAGCAGCCTTGGAAGTTGGCCTTGCGCTTCTCCAGAAAGGCCGTCATCCCCTCCCTCATGTCGGCGGTGGCCGACAGCAGGCCGAAGTGGTTGGCCTCCAGCATCAAGCCATCGTCGAGCGCCATGTCCAGCGATGCATCGACCGCTTCCAGGCACAAGCCGACGGCCAACGGACCGTTGGCCAGGATGGTCCGCATCATCTCTTCGGCCTTGCCGAGGAGTTCTTCGGGGGGATGTACCGCGTTGACCAGGCCGATGCGGTAGGCCTCGTCGGCGTCGATCATCCTGGCGGTCAGCAGGAGTTCGAGGGCCCTGCCGCGCCCTACCAGCCGGGGCAGCCGAACCGAGCCGCCGTAGCCCGGGCCAATGCCGAGTTTGACTTCCGGCTGGCCGAACTTGGCGTTGGTGGAGGCCAAGCGGATGTGGCAGGCCATGGCCAGCTCACAGCCGCCCCCGAGGGCGAAACCGTTGACGGCGGCGATGACCGGCTTGCCGCATTGCTCCAGGCGCCGGAAGGCATCCTGCCCCCGGCGGGATCTTGCCTTGCCATCGATGGGCCCCTGTCGTGACAGCTCGCCGATGTCGGCCCCGGCCACGAAGGCCTTGGTGCCGGCCCCGGTGATGATGGCACCGCCGATGTCGCCGTCCGTGGCGATGGCCTCGGCCGCCGCGGCTATCTCGGCGATGACTTCGTCATTGAGGGCGTTGAGCTTGTCGGGGCGATTGATGGTGACGAAGGCGATGCCGTCGCGCACATCGAAATCGAGGGTGGTGAATGGCATGGTGGAATGTCAGGGTTAGGGTCGGAGGAAAGATATGGGGACGGGGGGGAAAGGGCTAAGAGGGGGAGAGGGGGAGAAGGGCTAAGAAGGCTAAGAGGCTAAGAAGGCTAAGAGGCTAAGAAGGCTAAGAGGCTAAGAAGGCTAAGAGGCTAAGAAGGCTAAGAGGCTAAGAGGGGTAAGAGGCTAAGAGGGCTAAGAGGCTAAGAGGGCTAAGAGGCTAAGAGGGCTAAATGGGCTAAGAGGGAGAAGAGGACCGGGGGGCTGCGAGGAGTGCGACTAGGGTTATTTTTCGGAGATGATTATTTCGACGATTGAGTTTACTGCCTCTGGGTCCGTCAGGATCCTAGACCAGAGGCTTCTGCCCGGGGAGGAGACCTACGCCGACCTCAACTCGGTGGAAGAAGTTGCGGTGGCGATCGAGACGCTGGCGGTGCGAGGGGCCCCGCTGATCGGGATTGCGGCGGCGATGGGGGTGGCACTGGCAGTTGGCAAGTTGCAAGTGGCCGGTGGGGTGGGGAGAGATGATGTCCGTCGGGTGGTGGCTGGGGCCATTGAGCGACTCAGGGGTACCCGGCCGACGGCGGTCAACTTGAACTGGGCGCTCGATCGGATGGCGAGTGTCGCGGCTTCAGCGGATGCCGATTCGATGTTCGATGTACTCCTGAAAGAGGCGAAGGCGATTCACGCCGAGGACGCGGCGATGTGCCGGCGCATCGGTGAGGCCGGGGCGCCGCTGGTGAAGCACGGCGCCACCGTGATCACCCACTGCAATGCCGGAGCGCTGGCCACGGGAGGGATCGGCACCGCCTTGGCGCCGATCTACCTTGCCGGAGAGGAGGGGCGGCTGGCCACGGTGATGGTGCTCGAGACCAGGCCGTTGCTCCAGGGTGCCCGGCTGACGACGTGGGAGCTGGCCCGTTCGGGGATCCCCTGCACCTTGATGACCGACAGCATGGCCGCCAGCCGCTTGTCCAACGGCGACATCTCGTGGGTGATAGTGGGCGCCGATCGCATCGCCGCCAACGGGGACGTGGCCAACAAGATCGGCACGCTCGGGCTGGCGTTGCTGGCCAAGCACTACGGCGTGCCGTTCTACGTGGCCGCGCCAAGCTCGACCTTCGATCCCGCTACCGCCACCGGAGCGGACATCCCCATCGAGCAGCGGGCCCCCGAAGAGGTGGGTCGCATCGGGACGCAGCGGATAGCGGCCGATGTGCCGGTGTGGAATCCGGCGTTTGATGTGACGCCCGCGGAGCTGATTACTGCTTTCATTACCAACGAGGGGATGATCGAGGTCGATGAGGTTCCTGGACGAGCGGTCACGCGGTCAGGCGGTCGTGACAGCGAGGGCAGCGGGTGGTATGGCGGTAAGGCGGTAGGGCGGTAAGTTCACTACGTCCCACGTCCCACGTCCCACGTCCCACGCACACCGCACTCCCACCCGTTCCACCCGCCATGTCATCCATCCTCGCCCTCGACCAAGGCACCACCGGATCGACCGCGCTGGTCGTTCACCAGGACGGTACGGTGCTCGGTCGCGGCTACCGCGAGTTTGCCCAGCACTTTCCCAAACCGGGGTGGGTGGAGCACGACGCCGACGAGATCTTGGCGGTGACGCTGGAGGTGGCTCGGGAGGCGCTGGCGCAGGCGGGGGAGACGCCGGCCGGCATCGGCATCACCAACCAGCGCGAGACCATCGTGGTGTGGGATCGGGCCACGGTACGGCCGGTGTCCCGCGCCATCGTGTGGCAGGATCGGCGCACGGCGGAACGGTGCCGGGAACTCAAGGCAGCCGGCGCCGAGCCGGACGTGCGCCGGCGGACGGGCCTGGTGCTCGATCCCTACTTCTCCGCCACCAAGCTCGAGTGGCTGTTGCGCGACGCCGATCTGAGGAGCCGCGCCGAACGTGGAGAGCTGGCGGTCGGCACCATCGAGAGCTGGCTGGTGGCGTCGCTCACCGGCGGCCGGGTCCACGTGACCGATTACAGCAACGCGGCGCGGACGTTGTTGTTCAACATCGAGGAGCGAAAGTGGGACGAGACCCTGTTGCAGCTGTTCGGGGTCCCTCGTGAGTTGTTACCCGAAGTGGTGCTCTCGAGCGGCGTAGTGGGCGAGAGCGATGCCAGCGTGCTGGGCCACAGCCTTCCCATCGCCGGGTTGGTGGGCGATCAACAGGGGGCCTTGTTCGGCCAGGGGTGCGTCGAGGCGGGGCAGTCCAAGAACACGTACGGCACCGGCGCCTTCCTGCTGATGAACACGGGGGACGAGCGAGCCCACTCCGAGAGCGGCCTGCTGACTACCCTGGGCTGCGGACCGAGGGGGGAGCCGGTATTCGTGCTCGAAGGGAGCGTGTTCATCGCCGGTGCGGCGGTGCAGTGGCTGCGGGACGGACTGCAGTTGATCGACGATGCCTCGGAAACCGAAGCCATGGCCCGGAGCGTGGCGGACACCAACGGGGTGTACTTCGTGCCCGCGTTCGTGGGATTGGGATCGCCCCACTGGGAGCCGGAGGCGCGGGGCACCATCACCGGCATCACCCGGGGCACCAATCGGGCGCACCTGGTGCGGGCGGCACTCGAAGCCATGGCGTTCTCCTCGAGCGATCTGCTCAGCGCCATGCTGGCCGACGCCCAGCACACCGACAAGGAGGTGAATATCGAAACCCTTCGGGTCGATGGCGGCGCCAGCAACAACGATTGGTTGATGCAGTTCCAGGCCGACGTGTTGGACCTTCCAGTCGAGCGACCCGACATGGTGGAGACAACCGCCCTCGGCGCCGCCGGCCTGGCCGGCCTGGCGCTCGGCGTGTGGCAGTCGGTGGACGATTTCCTGGCGGACCGGAAGTTCGACCGGTTCGAGCCACGGATGGGGGCGGCGGAGCGGGCAGCGGCGCTGGCTGGATGGCGCAGAGCGATGGATGCTGCGTTGAGGTGGGCGGGGAATCAGTGAGGACGATCCTGCCCTCGCTGCCCCCGCTTTTTTCATCCTCCCGGAATAGCCGCCCCGTGGCAAGCACTAGACATCTGGGGATTTTTTTCTCTCAATCGCGTGGCGTCGAAGTCCGGTCCGACAGGTTTAACGAATCTTCACGATGAGGATGGTGGTTCCTTAACAGATCCGGCAGTACCATAGCCAAGCGCCTGGCTGAAGGGGGCTCCGGGAGCCATTCGTTGTCCGGCCGACGAGCCAGGGGTAGCTTGTCAGCCACCGTTGATCGGAGTGAGGAGAGTAGATGACGACCAGTAACTGTTCGCAGTGCGGCAAACCGGCATCCGGCAATTTCTGCCAGCACTGCGGAGCTTCCCTGGCCCCCGGGTTCTGTACCCAGTGCGGCGAGGCGCTGTCGGTGGAGAGTGAGTTCTGCTCCAAATGCGGCTCTCAGAAGGGGAGCGTTTCCGGAGGTGGCGTTGCTACTCGAGGCGGCTCCAGCCAGACCAACTGGATCGTTCCGGCAGGTATTCTCGTCGTTGCCGTGGTAATCGCCCTGTTCTTCCTGATGCGGATCAACAACGGGGGCACGACGGTCGGCCTGCCCCCACAAGGGGTGAGCACCGCCGCCTTGCCCGACCTGAGCCAGATGACCCCACGGGAGCGGTTCGACTGGCTGTACAACAGGGTCATGCAGGCGGCCGAGCAGGGCGACGCCGCCACCATGCAGCAGTTCTCCCCCATGGCGCTGACCGCCTACGGCATGCTGGATGAGGTGGACGCCGACGCCCGGTACCACGCGGCGCTCATCAAACTCCACACGGGGGACGTGGCCGGCAGCGCCATCCTGGCAGACTCCATCGAGGCGGAAACCCCCGATCATCTCTTCGGGTTCATCATCAGGGGGACCTTGGCCAAGTGGCAGAACGACCCCGCCACCTTGGCCCAGGTCTACGCTGCGTTCCTGGCGGTATATGACGAGGAAATGGCAGCGGGACGGCCGGAATACGATGAACACGA
>SMVY01000171.1 GCA_004357415.1 Gemmatimonadota bacterium | reverse complement strand
TGGTGGCAGTGGACAGGATGGCCAGAACCAAAATCGTGTATCCGGGTTTCATGTCATCACCTCTGTGCCTGCGGCGAGCCCCATGACCAGATCCGTCAAAATCCCGGCATCGTCCGACAGGTGGGTGTCCTTGAGGAGTTCGTCGGCCCGCCGGGCGTTGTCGATCGCCTGGCGGATCCGTGGCCCTGGCCACTCGGGGGCCCACGTGGCCCACTTGGTGGCTTCGAGTTTCCAATCGAGCCCTTTGAGACTCGAAGGCCTGACGGCCTCGATCGAGTCGCGCACGGCCGAGTCCAGCGCGCGGCCCCGCTTGCCGGCGTCATAGTGGGCCCGGGCGACGCCGACTCCAATGAGGGCCGGGCTCAGGGCCATCACCATTCGAACCCCGGTGGTGCCCGGCTGGTTCAGAATTGACTCGATCAGCGAGGCCGCCCTGGCGGCGTCTCCGGCGAGGACGGCGTCGCGCCAGTCGGTCAGGGTCTCGCCCTGGTGGATGCCGACCACGTCGCTCACCTGTTGGACGGTGATCGGGGCGTCCACCGCCAGGCCCGACAACTTGGCTACCTCCGAGCGCAGTGCCGCCAGATTGGCTCCCACGGTGGCCAGCAGGTGCTCGCCGGCTCCCCGATCGAACCGGATACCGTGCTGGTCGGCTTCCCGCTTGAGCCACCGGGCCGTGTCCTCCGGCGACATCTCATCGAATTTGACGGTGTAGACCGCTGCGGCCAACGTCTTGTCGGGCTTCTCCTCGGCGGCCGCCTGCACCAGGATGAGGATGGTTCCCGGCGCCGGGTCTTGCAGGTACGCCACCGCCGCCTTCTTGACGCGGGTTTTTCGTTTCCAGGCCTCGACCCCACGCACCACCACCACCCGGCGGTCCGCCATCATCGGCAGCGTGCTGCACAGGTCGGTCAAGTCGGCCGGGTCGATCTGGCCGGCCGACACCTGGTCGAGATTGAAGTCCTGCAAGGATTTATCGAGGACTCTTTCTATAATCTGGGAGACCGCCTCGTCCTTGAGCACGTCTTCACTGCCCAGGAAGTAGTAGGCGGACTCGGGGCCCTGCCTCTTGAGCTTGCCGTAGAACGTTTTCATGGTGTGGATCGGCATATGTGAATCTTACTTCTCTGGGGCAGGGCAAGAAAGGCGGGCCAGGTCCGAGGGTCAACCGGCCGTGGCCGCCGTACGGCCGCGGCCGAAGTGTTGCAGGTAGAATAGGCAACACAGGGTCTTGCCGTCCACGATCTCCCCCCGGGCCACCATGCGGCCCACCTCCGACCACCTGAGTGTGTGGACCTCCAGGAATTCATCGACTTCCCGGTCGTGGTCCCCGACGCCGGTCACCTCCGCGGTGAACAGATGGATGATCTCGTCGGTGAACCCGGGAGTGGTGTAGACACTGGCCAGGTGATCGACCCGCTCCGCGGTGTAGCCGGTCTCCTCGAGCATTTCCCGGCGGGCACAGTCCTCCGGCGACTCGCCGGACTCGAGTCTCCCGGCCGGGATCTCCCACACGTAGCGGTCGGCTGCGTGGCGGAATTGGTAGATGAGCGCCACCCGGGGGTCGGTCGATGACGGGGGGTCGAGGAACGGCAGCACGGCCGCTGCTCCCGGGTGCCGGATCATCTCCAGTTGACCGGTGGATCCGTCGGGGAATTCGACCGTGTCGAGGTCGACGTTGAACACGCGGCCGGAGTAGATGCGAGTCGATGATTTCAGCATGGTTGTGGTCGAGTGCGCAGGTCGCAGGGGTTGTCCTCTTGAGAATGGACTCTTGTGGTGGGAATAGGAGCTTGACTCACTATTGTACGATAGCGAAACATCTTGTGGGCTGCCCTCGCTGTTATCTCCAGCTTCTGACCCACGCCACCGGGACCTTGAAGGCTTCCGCGGCGTAGTAGGGCAATTCGCCGCGCAGCGATCCGGAAATGGGACTGGTGCGGGTGGGCGAGGTGTACGCCACTATGCCGAGTCGTTCGGCTTCGAGGCGCAGGCGGGCCATGTGGAACGGGTCGCTGACTAGGGTGATGCGTTCTAGTCCTTGGCGTTCGAGCCAGCGGGCGATCGCTTCCATGGACGACACGGTCGAGCGCCCCTCGGGCCGGACCACGAGGGCGGTGGCCGGGATGTGGTGGCCTTCGAGATAGCGCTTGCCCACCAGCGCTTCGCTGGTGGTGTCTCCGGTACCGATGCCGCCCGTGAGCACGATAATTGGAGCCACCCCCTCTTGGTACAACATCAGTGCGTGGTCCAGTCGTGCCTCCAGCACCGGGGACGGCCGCCCGTCGTACTGGGCGGCGCCGAGGACCACGATGGCGTCGGTAGTGTGTCGCTCGTCGACCGTTCCCGCGCGAACCACGTAACTGAACGACACGATGTAGCCGACGAGGCCGACACCGAGAATGGTGCCGGCAACGATGAGCAGGCGACGCAGGGGTACCATGGAGGGAAAGGTACCGGGGCTATGGGTTGTGGGCTATGAGCAAGTGGACAGTGGACAGTGGGCTGAGTCTTGAATCTTGGATCTTGATTTGTGATGTGGCGGGGCTGGGTACCCAAAAAAACAAGATTCAAGATTCAAGACTCAGCCCGTCCACCATTTACAACTCAAAACTCTCACCGTGTCTTGGAACCACGACCTCACCGACCCCTTCATCATGTAGCATCTTCGCCATCGCCTCGGCCGCGTCGGGTTCACCATGGACCACGAAGGCTCGCTGGATGGGGCCGCCCAGCTGGCGGACCCAGTCGCGTAGTTCGTCGCGGTCGGCGTGGGCCGAGTAGCCCTCCAGGGTTTCGACCTCGGCGTGCCGTTCGACGTCGCGGCCGAAGATCTTGACGACCTTCTGTCCCTCTTTTAGTCGGCGCCCTAGAGTGTGACTCGCCTGGTAGCCGACGAACAGCACCAGGTTGCGGTGGTTGCCGATGTGGTTCTTGAGGTGGTGCAGGATGCGGCCCGACTCACACATCCCCGAGGCGGAAATAATAACCGCCGGGCCGTTGAGGGAATTGAGGCGTTTCGACTCTTCGACGTCGCGCACGTAGTGCACCATGGGGAAGTCGAACAACCGGTCGGTTTCGTCCACCAGCCATTCGTTGCGGTCGAACACCTCGGGGTGCAACCGGAACACGTCGGTGGCGTTGACGGCCATGGGGCTATCGATGTAGATGGGGATGTCGGGAATGGCCTGACGCCGGCGAAGCGCGTGCAGGCTGTAGACCAACTCCTGGGTCCGCCCCACGGCGAACGCCGGAACGAGAATCTTGCCGCCGCGCCCCGCCACCCGGGTCACCAACTGGCCCAGTCTCGACTCGGCGTCTGCCACCGATTGGTGGCTCTTGTCCCCGTAGGTGGATTCGATGATGAGCGTGTTGATGGGACCCGGAGGGGGCGCCGGATCACGGATGATGGGAAGGTCGCTGCGGCCGATGTCACCGGAGAAGACCAACCGATGGGGCTCGGGTTCCGACAAGCGCAGGTCCACCGTGGCGGAGCCGAGGATGTGTCCCGCCTCGACGAACTCGAACACCAGATTCTTGCGGGTGTACAGCGGCCGGCGATAAGGCACCCCGATGATCAGACGCTGCACGGCCAGCGCGTCCGCCATGGTGTAGAGCGGCTCACTTTCCTCGCCCACTTTGCCTTTGCGGGCCAGGTACTCGGCGTCTTTCTGTTGGATGTAAGCCGAGTCCGGCAACATCACCGCGCACAGGTCGCGGGTGGCCGGTGTGGCGTAGATGGGCCCATGGAACCCGTGGCGCACCAGCAGGGGGAGCCGGCCGCTGTGGTCGATGTGCGCGTGACTCAGAATCACAGCGTCCACCCGCCGTGGGTCGATGGGTAGTGTGGCGTTGAGTTGATGGGTTTCCTTGCGCCGGCCCTGGAACAGCCCGGCGTCGAGGCAGATGCGCGCGCCGGCGGCCTCGAGCACGTGCATCGAGCCGGTCACTTGGCCGGCGGCGCCCCAGAAGGTGAGGCGAGGAGTCATGGGACAGCCTTCGGCTGTCGGCGGCGGCAGCGAGGGCAGTCAAACAGGTCTAAGTGCTGGGCCGCGTCGGGAACCTCCCCGCACCCCGCACACCGCACACCGCCCCTATTTGGTCCCAAAAATCCGATCCCCCGCGTCGCCCAATCCTGGAAGAATGTAGCCCTTGTCGTTGAGTTCCCGGTCCAAGGCCGCCACGAACACGGGGACGTCGGGGTGGTCGTCGAGCATGCGCTGGACGCCTTCTGGTGCTGCCACCAGACACAATAGGCGGCAGCGGGCGGCGCCCAGTTGCTTGAGTTGGGTGGTGGCCGCCGAGGCCGATCCGCCGGTGGCGAGCATGGGGTCGAGGATGAAGAAGTCCCGCTCGGCCTGGGCCGGCGGCGCCTTCAGGTAGTAGCTCACCGGTTCCAGGGACTCATGATCGCGGTACAGGCCCACGTGCCCCACCCGGGCCGAGGGAATCAGGTCGAGGATGCCGTCCACCATGCCGAGGCCGGCCCGGAGGATGGGCACCAGGGCCAACTTCTTTCCGCTGATGCGGCTTCCCGTAGTGTGCTCCAGCGGCGTGTCCACCTCGGCCGGCTCGAGGGGAAGGTCCTTGGTGACCTCGTAGGCCATGAGCATGGAGATCTCGTTGACCAACTCGCGAAATTTCTTGGTGGTGGTGTCCCGACTTCGCAGGATGGTGAGCTTGTGCTGGATCAGCGGGTGGTCGAGCACGGTGAGGTTGGGGAAGTCGGGGTGGGGCATGGGGGGAGGATACCGGTGCGATTGGCGTCTGGCAACGTGACGAATAGCCGCCGAGAGAGTATCGGCGGTATCCCGATCACTCGAGATACTGCCGTGCTATCCGGCGGCCAAAATACACACCGACGGCGGTCCCCACGATGCTGACCATGAACGCGGTCATCATACCGATCAGGGCACCGAGCCACCAACCCAACCAGCCCCCGACGAAGGCGCCGATGAATGCCAACAGTTTCGACATGTCTTATGGTCGCGTTTGAGAGAACTCGAGTGTCCGCATACTAGGAGGTATACGGTCACCGGAGGATTGGGCAAGTGTTTGGCACAGTGAATGTTGCCGGTCAGGGGGCCGCCGGCTCCCCTTGGCATGGGGCAGTTGCTATCCTATTATTCGCGCGCTCCAGGCCAGGTAGCTCAGTTGGTAGAGCAGCGGACTGAAAATCCGCGTGTCGGCGGTTCGATTCCGCCCCTGGCCACTTGCTGACAAAAGTCGCTCCTTGGCCAATGGAAGTTGGCAATTCGGCGGTGACCCTCGCTTTGCTCGGGTGTCCTTCGCGCCTGACGGCGCTTCGGACCGATTCCGTCCCTGGCCATTTGCTGATAGAAGTCGCTCCTTGGCCAATCGAGGTTGGAAGTTCGGCAGTGGACCTCGCTGCCGTCCGTCCTCGGCTAAAGCCGAGACTCCGCTGCTGTCGCTGAAGCGACGGGCTCGCCATCGCCTCCCGCTGTCCCCGCTGTTACCCGCCCTCGCTGCCCTCGCTGTCGCCTACCCTCGCTTTCATCGCCGGTGGCCAAAGAGACCACGGGGGCGTTAGACTATCGGCTCACCAGGGGAAATAGGGAATTGGGGAAACTCTGGTATTCAACCTGTCAGATCTTCCAGCGAGGTATCCAGCCACAATGAGGGAATATCCCACGATCGTCGGCGCAGCCATCCTGATCAGCGTGATGGCGGCCTGCAACCAGGGATCCGATGGGCCGGCGGTGCCGGACCAAGACGCGATCGCCTCTCTCGCCGGCACCGAGTGGGTGCTGCAGGCGTTCGGCCCTGAGGACGCGGAAGAACCGGCGGTTTCTCCCGCCGTTACCGTGGCGTTCGGGGCCGACAGCACCTTCGCCGGATCGGCCGGCTGCAATCGCTACTTCGGCCGGTTCCTGATGCCTGGCGGCGACTCACTGGCGCTGGGCCAAGCCGGGTCGACCATGATGGCGTGCCCCGAGCCGGCCATGACGCAGGAGTACCGATACTTGCAGGCATTGGGCGATGTAGGGCGCTATCGGATAGCGGCCGGCGAGTTGGTGCTGCTGGATGGGACGGGGCAACTGTTGCGTTTCGTCCGCGGCCCGGCCGACGAGTAGCGCAGTACTGCAACGACCGAAAGGGAATCATCGATGTTGTTGACAACGCTCACTGCGCTGGCACTCGGCGCGACGGCTCCGGGTATCCTGACCCAAAGCGACACGCTCCATTTTATCTACGTGGCTGCGGGAGGGCGCAACACCTGCGCCATTGCTCCCCGTGATGTGGCTTACTGCTGGGGTGCCAACGACCAAGGGCAACTGGGTGATGGCGATCGGCGCACCGAGTCGAAGCGGCGACCGACTCGGGTGGCCACCGAGCACCGGTTTCTGTCCCTGGCCGTAGGCGGCCGGTTCGCCTGCGGCATTACGGTGGACAGCTTGGCGTTTTGCTGGGGCGCCAACCGTGACGGGCAGTTGGGCAACGGTACCACCAACCCGTCGCTGGTCCCGGTCCCGGTGGCGGGCTCGATCACTTTTGCCAGCCTGGCAGCCGGCCGGGCCCACGCCTGTGGGCTGACAGCTGATGGCCGAGCCTATTGTTGGGGCAGCAACACCGACGCCCAGGTCGGCGACGGTGAGTCATGGCGCCGGGGCTCGTTCCACACCGAGCCCGTCGAAGTCATCGGCGGACACCAGTTCAGCGCGTTGGTGGGTGGCGGTTGGGATTCGAGTTGTGGCCTGGCCAGTTCCGGGGAAGCCCTGTGCTGGGGCGGTGTGGATCTCCTCAAGTGGCGCGCCAAGCCGGCCTCGACACCGATCATCGTGTCGGGCGAGATGCACTTCTGGGTTCTGGCCGGAGGCTCCGATCACCTGTGCGGGCTCAGCGACGACACCACGCTGTGCTGGGGAGGAAACCGGTCCGGCCAGTTGGGCAACGGCCGCAATGACCGGCGGACAGTACCCGACACGGTCGCCACCGACTCGGTGTTCGTTGGTCTCACCGCCGGCGCCCAGCACACCTGCGGCCTGACGGTGCCCGGACAGGTGTACTGCTGGGGCGCCAATCAGTCGGGCCAACTGGGAACCGGACGCGGCGCCTACGGCAACCAGGGATGGAACACGCCACAGCTGGTCATCGGTGACCTGGCGTTCCGGGTGATCGTGGCCGGCGAGAGCCATACCTGTGGCATGGTGGCCGACGGCCAACTGTACTGCTGGGGCGAGAAC
>SMVY01000014.1 GCA_004357415.1 Gemmatimonadota bacterium | reverse complement strand
TTCCCAGTAGGCCACACCGGCCTGCAGGTTGATCGCCAGGGGGACCAGAGGACCGCCGAAGATTTTCCAGTTGGCGGTGCCGCCCACGGTGACCCGGGTCGTGTTGATGGCCTCGATCTTGGTGCCGCCGATCGACCCGGTAAAGCCGAACAGCCCGGTGCCGAACGCGCCGGTGATGGCGTAGGATGTCCCCAGGCCCGTGGCGTCATTGGGGAAGCCGACGTCGGCCGCGATGGTGAACCCCGAGGACACCGGGCTGTTGTACACCGGGATGCCGGGGAGTTGTGCCCCAGCCGTCCCCACTCCTGCGAATGCCGCAAGGGCGACGGCAGCCGCCACGACGATCAACCGCTTCATCAAGTCCTCCACGAAGGCCTGTCCGGCCCGGCTATGAATGGTCAGCGAAGATACCCAAACGCGACGCTGATGCCATCGATGTCTCCCAGGGAGCCGTTGACGTCGAGGGCAAACTTGTCGCTGAACTGGATTTCCAATCCCAGTCCCAGGGAGAAGAAGAAGTTATCGGAGGTGTCACCGAACGCGAGATGGACGATCGGCTCACCGTATGGCTGGAGTTTGATGTTGGAGTCCTTGACCTCGAACTTCCGGCCCATGGTAAACCCGATCGGGACGAAGAACACCGAGTTCCCCGAGGTGAACGACCCACCGGCACCCACCGTGAGAGCCCCGTCGAGGGGGAAACTCTCCGAATGGGCCACCAGCGGCATGCGGTAGTCCGCCCCGGCCAGAACCGGGGTGCTCCCCCGGTTGGTGTCCCAGAAACCAAGGCGGAAGGTTAGGTCGCCCGGCCCGAACACCATGCCGTACCAACCTTCCACCGCCACGCCGGGTCCGGGATCGGACAGGGTGACGCCGAGAGAGTATGTCTCGAAACTCCGCTCGGGCGGGAGGGCCACCGGCATTCCCGTGGATTGCGCCGCCACACGGCCGGCGAATCCGCCAAGACCGACCACCAGACCAAGAATAATTGGGCTACACCTCATCAGAACCTCCCTCGACATACTCGGTTACGACTCTGACGGTATCGTCCACCACTTGGAGAAAACCGCCGCGAACATGGAACCGGCGCTCCCCACCCTCCGTGCGCACCACCAGCGCACCCTCGCCCAGGAGGGTCATGAACGGTGCGTGCCGGGGCAGGATGCCGACCTGGCCGTCGAACGCCGGAGCGATGACCGAATCGGCCGGGCCGTCAAACGTGGCAGCTTCTGGGGAGATAACGGTGACGTGCATTATTCGCTCGCCAGCTTCTCGGCCTTCTCGACCACGTCCTCGATGGTCCCGACCATGTAGAACGCCTGTTCCGGAAGATCGTCGAACTCGCCGGCGAGGACCCGCTCGAAGCTCTCGATGGTCTCTTCCAGCTTGACGTACTTCCCGGGGAACCCGGTGAACTGCTCGGCCACGAAGAACGGCTGCGACAAGAACCGCTGCACCCGTCTCGCCCGCGACACGATGGCCTTGTCCTCTTCGCTCAGTTCATCCATTCCCAGGATGGCGATGATGTCCTGTAGCGCCCGGTAGCGCTGGAGTGTCCGCTGCACGCCGATGGCCACCTGGTAGTGCCGCTCGCCCACGTATTGGGGATTGAGAATCCGGCTGGAACTGTCCAGCGGATCGACCGCCGGGTAGATGCCCAACTCGGAAATGGCCCGCGACAGCACCACGGTCGCGTCCAGGTGGGCGAAGGCGGTGGCCGGGGCTGGATCTGTCAGGTCGTCGGCCGGGACGTAGATAGCCTGCACCGAGGTGATGGATCCCTTGGTGGTGGAGGTGATCCGCTCCTGCAGGTCGCCCATTTCGGTCGCCAGCGTGGGCTGGTAGCCCACCGCGCTCGGCATGCGTCCCAGGAGGGCCGACACCTCGGACCCGGCCTGGGTGAACCGGAAGATGTTGTCGATGAACAGCAGGACGTCCTGGCCCTCCACGTCGCGGAAGTACTCGGCCACGGTGAGGCCCGTCAGGCCCACCCGTAGCCTGGCGCCGGGCGGTTCGTTCATCTGGCCGTAAATCAGCGCCGTGGAACTGAGGACCCCGCTCTCCTTCATCTCGAGGAACAGGTCGTTGCCCTCGCGGGTGCGCTCACCCACGCCGCAGAACACCGATTTCCCACCGTGGCCCTTGGCCACGTTGTTGATCAGCTCCATGATGATGACCGTCTTGCCTACGCCGGCGCCGCCGAACAGCCCGGTCTTGCCGCCCTTCACGAACGGCGCGATCAGGTCGATGACCTTGATACCGGTTTCGAAGATCTCCGTCTTGGGTTCCAAGTCGGTGAACTTCGGTGGCTGTCGGTGAATGGGCCACCGCTCGTTGTCGGCCGGGATATCGGCGCCGCCGTCTACCGGCTGGCCCAGTACGTTGAGGATTCTGCCGAGCGGCGCGTCGCCCACAGGGACGGTGATGGGGCCGCCGGTGTCTTCGACCTCGACTCCTCGGAACAAGCCGTCGGTACTGGTCATGGCCACCGCCCGGACCCGGTTCTGCCCGATGTGTTGCTGCACCTCGGCCACCAGGTTGATGGGCAAGGGCCCGCTGTCGTCTTCGATCTTGAGGGCGTTGTAGATCTCCGGCAGCATCTCCGGCTCGAACTCCACGTCGATGACCGGGCCGATGACCTGGATGACTTTTCCTACGTTCTTGGTAACGGTTGCCATGTATCTGTCCTTGACTCCGTATGGTGGCCGGCCCGGACCTATCCGAGGCTGGCGGCACCGCCGACGATCTCGGCGATTTCCTGGGTGATCTGGGCCTGACGCTGCTTGTTGAACGTACGCTGCAAGTACTGGATGATCTCACCAGCATTGTCCGTCGCACTCTTCATGGCGGTACGCCGGGCACCGTGCTCCGACGCCACCGTCTCTACCAAGCCGCGGAACAGTTGGTTGCGAACGTACAGTGGCAGCAGCCGCTCGGCGATCTCATCGGCACTGGGGCGCAGAATGAAGTCCGGTTGTGTGCCGCCCGCCGGCCGTTCCGGAGGAACGACCGGGAGGATGTGCATGATGGTTGGTGGCGTGGACATCGGGTTGTTGAACTTGGCGAAGACCAGATCCACGCCGGCCAGCTCACCGGCGACGAACGCGTCCACCAGCCCGTCCATCACCTCGGCGGCGTGGTGCGGCGCCGGCTTGTCGCCGATGTCCACGCGCTGGGTGGCCAGGGGCCGGCCGATGTACTTGAGATAGCCGATGCCTTTCTTGCCCAGAGCGTGGACGTCGACCGTGTAACCCGCCTTCTCGAGTTCCCCGACACGGGCCAGGGTCATCTTGATCAAGTTGCTGTTGAACCCGCCGGCCAGTCCCCGATTGGAAGTGAGCATGATGACCGCCGTCCGCTCGGGGCCGCCCTGCGCCGGTGGCTTGGGCTGTTGCAACAGGGGAAACCGCTCCACCAACTCCGGGGTGACCAAATCGCCGATGACCGCGGCGAGGGCCTCGGCGTAGGGGCGTGCGCATCGGACCCGGTCCTGCGCCCGCTTGAGCTTGGACGTTGCCACCAGCTCCATGGTACGGGTGATCTTCCGCGTGTTCCGGACCGAGCGGATACGAGCCTTGAGCTGCTGACCCTTGGCCATTATTCCGTCACGAACAACGGCTGGAAGGCGGCAATGGCGGCGTCGAGTGCAGCGGTGATGTCGTCGTCGAGCACCTTCTTGGTGCGGATGCCCTCGAGGACGGCCGGATGCGAGCTGCGCAGGTACTCGAGGAAATCAGCCTCCCACTTGCGCACCTGGTCTAGGTCGACCTCGTCGATGTGGCCGTTGGTGACGGCGTAGATGATGGCCACCTGCTCCTCCACGGGCACCGGCGAGTACTGCGGCTGCTTGAGTATCTCGACCGTCCGAGCGCCCCGCGCCAGTTGCCGCTGGGTGGCGGCATCGAGATCCGACCCGAACTGGGCAAAGGCCTCCAGTTCGCGATACTGAGCCAAGCTCAACCGGAGCGGACCGGCCACTTTCTTCATGGCCTTGATCTGCGCGTTGCCGCCTACCCGGCTGACGCTGATCCCCGGATCGACCGCCGGACGGACGTTGGCGAAGAACAGGTCGGTAGTGAGGAAGATCTGCCCGTCGGTGATGGAGATGACGTTGGTCGGTATGTAGGCCGACACGTCGCCGGCCTGAGTTTCGATTATCGGCAGCGCGGTGAGGGACCCGCCTGGCTTCTTGATGCGATCGTCGAGCTTGACGACGTCCGGATCGTCGGAAATCCTGGCCGCGCGCTCCAGCAGCCTGCTGTGGAGGTAGAACACGTCGCCGGGGTAGGCCTCGCGTCCGGGAGGACGCCGGAGCACCAGCGACATCTGCCGGTACGCAGCCGCATGCTTGGACAAATCGTCATACACGCACAGCGTGTCGCGCCCTTCCTGGTACATGAAGTACTCGGCGATAGAGGTGCCGGCGTACGGCGCGATGTACTGCAGCGGCGCCGGGTCCGCGGCGGAAGCGACGACCACCACCGTGTACTCCATGGCACCGGCTTCGCGCAGCTTCTCCACCACCATCGCCACCGTCGACAGCTTCTGACCGATGGCCACGTAGACGCAGATTACGTCCTTGCCCTTCTGGTTGATGATGGTATCGATGGCGATGGCCGTCTTGCCCGTGCCGCGGTCGCCGATGATCAACTCGCGCTGGCCGCGGCCGACCGGAATCATGGAATCGATCGCCTTGATGCCGGTCTGCAGCGGCTGATTGACCGGCTGCCGGACGATGATCCCCGGGGCGATCACCTCCACCGGGCGGTGCCCCGCCTCCTGGATCGGTCCATTGCCATCGACCGGCTGTCCCAGCGCATTCACTACCCGTCCCAGCGTGGCGGGTCCGACCGGCACTTCCAGCAGGCGCCCGGTGCAGCGGACTTCGTCTCCTTCACGCAACTTGAGGTAGTTGCCCATGATCGCGGCGCCGACGTTGTCCTCTTCCAGGTTCAACACCAGGCCGCTGATGGTCTCACCTGTCTCCGAGGGCGTAAACTCGAGCATTTCGCTCGCTACAGCGGAGGTAAGTCCGTAGATGCGGGCAATGCCGTCCTTCACTTCCAGGACGGTGCCGACTTCCTTGGTATCGATGGTCGCCAGATCGGCGGACGCAATCTCCTTGAGGAGGACTTCCTTGAGTTCGCCGGGGCGAAGGACCGAATCGGTGGCCATGATACTCGCTGGCTGGGGTGGAGAACGCCATTTTCTGGTATAGCCTATGAAAATTATCACAATGGGAAAGGCAGAGCAAGACAGCCACAGCGCCGTGTTACCTTATTGCCTGTGAAAGACTTCTCCCCCTTCCCCCGCTATCTGGCCAAGCGCACCAGCGACCTCGGCGACAAGGTCCTGCAGCAGCTCACCAGATGGGGGGTCGACGAGACCGCGATCCTCCTGGTCCTAGCGGCCGGTGTCGGCACGGCCGTTGGGGGGAGCATCCTGCTGTTCTACCGCGGCATCGACCTGGCGGCCACGGTGGTGCCCGGCATCACCAGCTCGCTCAGGGTCCCGGTGGCGCTTGCCACGATCGCCACCCTCGCCCTCGGCTTGGTCATCGTCCGGGGGATCGTCCACTTCGGCACCAAGGACTCTCCGGGCGAGAACATCCCGGACGTGATGCACGCGGTGGCCCGCCGGGGCGGTGTGATCCACTCGGTCCCAGTCGTTCTCAAGACGGTGGCAGCGGCGGTCACCCTCGGCAGCGGTGGCTCGGTCGGGGCTGAGGGGCCGGTGGCGGTCCTGGGGTCGGCGTTGGGAAGCCGCGTCGGGCGCTTCTTCCGGTTCCGTCCCAACCGGCTCAAGTTGTTGGTCGGCTGCGGGACGGCGGCCGGAATCTCAGGCGCCTTCGGAGCTCCCATCGCCGGCGTGTTCTTCGCACTCGAGGAGATCATCGGCAGTTTCCGAACCATGGGGCTGGCACCCGTGGTAGTGGCCAGCGTGGCGGCGGCGGCGGTGACCCGCATCGGACTGGGCGACGACCTGGTCATCAGAATCCCCCAGGAATACAGCATCGGTCCCACCAGCGATCTGTTCCTGTACGCCATGCTCGGCCTCCTGGGTGGCATCGTGGCCGTCCTCTACAATCGCGGCGTCTGGAAGATTCACGACTTGCTGAGCGAAGTCCCCGGTTGGCTCAGGCTTATATTCGCGGCGGTGGTGGTCGGCGCGGTGTCGAGCCAGTTCGAGCCCGGGTTGTGGGGGCGGGGCCACCAGGGCTTGGATCTGGGGCTGGCCCTGGGTCAGTCGGCGTGGGTGTTGGTGCTGTTGGCGGTGGCCAAGATCGCCCTGACGGGGCTGACGCTCGCCGGCGGCGGCGTGGGAGGCGTGTTCACCCCGGCCTTGGTCATCGGCGGAGCGTTCGGCTCGGCGGTGGGCGTCGGGCTCAACACGCTGTTCCCCGAGCTGGGGGTCGAGCCGGTCGCCTTCGGCCTGGTGGGGATGGCGGCTTTGGTGGGCGGCGCCACCCACGCACCCCTGACCGCGATCTTCATAGTCCTGGAAATGACCAACGACTACGGCCTGATCCTGCCGCTCATGCTGGGAGGCACGCTGGCCTACGTGGTGGCCAAGCGGCTGCATCCCGAATCGATCTACACCGAGTGGCTGGCTCGCCGGGGCGAGCGCATCAGCCACGGCACCGACGAGGGAGTGCTGCAGAGCCTGACGGTGCAGGACGCCTACCGCAAGGATCCGACGATCGTGCTGGCGGACGCCACCCTGGCGAGCACATTGCCGACGATCCGCTCCAGCAACCAGCTGGAATACCCGGTAGTCGATTCGGACAACGTGGTGGTGGGGATCTTCACCTGGCAGGATCTCAAGAACGCACTGGCGGACCCCGACCTCCCGAGGAACACTCCCATCCGCGACATCGCCCACCCGTTCAGCGAAGGAGTCACCCTGGGCGACGACCTGCAAACGGCCTTGCGGCAACTGGGCGCCCGGGACGCGCAGATGCTCCCGGTGGTCGACCGGGTACCGCCCTATCACCTGCGGGGGATCATCGGCCGAACCGAGATCTTCGCGGCCTACGACCGGGCCGTGGACTAGGAGGGAAAGGATAAGGGGCTAGGAGGCTAATAGGCTAAGAGGCTAAGAGGCTAAGAGAAAAAAGATGTACTAGCCCTCTTAGCCTCTTAGCCTCTTAGCCCTCTTTTCCTAGCCTCTATTCCCTCTTTTCCCAACCCTCGTCCTGGCCCCGCTCACCACAGCAGTCTGCTGCGTGTCTTGCCTTGCACGAATCGCGTCAAGATTTCACCCGGTTCGAGGTGTGCCAACCCTGCCGCGCTGACCCCGGCGATACGTCGCGCGGTCCGGC
>SMVY01000170.1 GCA_004357415.1 Gemmatimonadota bacterium | reverse complement strand
GGGCACCTCCACCAAGGAAGGCGGCTGGGGCATCGGCCTGGCCCTGGCGCGCAGGGTGGTGGAGGACAACCACGACGGTAAACTCGTGCTCGAGCACACTGAGGTCGGCGCCACGTTCGCGATCACCCTTCCCATCACCAAGCAGGCGAACGCATGACCCAGCTGCTGGACCAGGAGCTCAACCAGGCGCAGCAGGAAGCCGTCGATCACGTCGAGGGGCCCCTGCTGGTGCTGGCCGGCGCCGGGTCGGGGAAGACGCGCGTACTGACCATGCGCATCGCCCGGCTGATCGAACGGCACGGGGTTCTGCCACACAGGATCTTTGCGGTCACCTTCACCAACAAGGCCGCCGGAGAGATGAAACAGCGGGTGGGCCATCTCCTGGGACGCGATCCCGGCGGGCTGTGGATCGGTACCTTCCACTCGCTCGCGGCGCGGCTGCTCCGGCGCGAGGCCGAACTGCTGGGATTCACCGCCAACTTCACCATCTACGACGAGGACGACCGGCTGGCGCTCATCCGGCGGCTGCTCGGCAAGCAGGGATACCCGCCCAAGACGTTCTCGCCCAAAGCGGTCCAGAGCATCATCTCCAGCGCCAAGAACCGCCAGATACCGCCGTCGGAACTCGCCGCCGGGGCCGGCTTCGACCGGCTGGTGGCCGTCGCCGCCGAGGTGTACGCCGAATTGGGTCCGGCGCTCAAGACGGCCAACGCGATGGACTTCGACGACCTGTTGCTCCATCCCCTCACGCTGTTCCGGGAACACCCAGACCGCTTGGCCGTGTACCGGGAACGGTTCGCCTTCATCCTGGTCGATGAGTTTCAGGACACCAACCGGGCTCAATACGATCTGATCCGTCTCCTCGGCGGGCACGGCAACGTGGCGGCCGTCGGCGACGACGATCAGTCCATCTACGGGTGGCGTGGAGCCGAAGTGCGGAACATGACAGATTTCCAGCGTGACTTTGCCGGCACTCGGCTCGTCCGGCTGGAGGAAAATTATCGATCGACGCAGGTGGTGCTCGACACGGCCAACGCGGTTATCGCCCAGAACGTCGGCCGGATCGGCAAGACCCTCCGCACGTCCCGCACGGGCGGCGAGGAGGTCCACCTCACCATGGCGGCCGACGAGCGGGATGAGGCCGAGTGGATCGTCCAGGAACTGGGCCGGCGCCACCAGGCCGGTGATTGGCTCTATCCCGAGATGGCCGTCTTGTACCGCACCAACGCGCAGTCACGGGCGCTGGAGGAGGCGTTCGGTCGGTCCGGCACGCCCTATCGGATCATCGGATCCATCAGCTTTTACGCGCGGCGCGAGGTCAAGGACCTGCTGGCCTACCTCCGGCTGATGACCAACCCCGACGACAACCAGGCGTTCTTGCGCACTATCGGGGTGCCCAAGCGCGGACTGGGACAGACCACGCTGGCCCGATTGGCCGCCGCGGCCGACGCCTGGAACATGTCTCTGCTGAGCTGTGCCGCTGTTGCGGACCGCATCCAGGACATGCGTCCCAGCGCCCGACGGGGATTGCAGGCGTTCGCCCAAGTGATCGACAGCCTGCGGGCCGCCACTCTGGACATGGCTCCGGCGGAAGCGTTGGAGTATCTCATCGAATCCATCGACTACGAGGCGGTGCTGCACGCCGAAGGTCCCGATGGCGCCGACCGGTTGGACAACGTGCGGGAGCTGGTCGCCAGCGCCGCCGCCTGGTCCGAGGTAGTGGAGGAGGATGCTCCCGGCGCTACCCCGATCGAGCAGTTTCTGGCCGATGCGGCGCTGATGAGCGCCAACGACCGGGAGGAGGGCGCGGAAGAGGGGGTGACCCTCATGACGCTCCACACTGCCAAGGGCCTCGAATGGCCGTTGGTGGTGATCGCCGGGCTGGAAGACGGGTTGTTCCCGTTGGCCCGGGCGGAGGAGCAGGAGGACGGGATCGAGGAAGAACGGCGACTGTTTTATGTGGGGCTGACGCGTGCCATGGACAAGGTCTATCTAACCTGGGCCAAGAGGCGCCGGCGCGGGGGTCAATTCCATCCCAACCGAGCGTCCCGGTTTCTCGATGCGTTACCGCCTCATGCGGTGCGGGAGGAACGCACGTCCTCGGTCTGGTCACCGCGGCTGTCACCGTCACCCGGCCATGCCGGATCCGGGTGGGGAGAGCGGGACTGGAGCGGTGGGTTCGCCGGCTTCGAGGGTTCCGAGGGGAGCCCGGCCGAGGACGAATCCCAGGATGCACCACGCTACCTCAAGGGCGAGCGGGTGCGCCACCGCCGCTTTGGCGGTGGTACCATTCGTGGGCTGAGCGGACAGGGGAAGGCCCTCAAGGTGTCCGTGGCCTTCGATGACGACGCGGTCGGGGTCAAGCAATTGCTGGTCGCCTATGCCGGGCTGGAACGGGATTGGGAGAGTGCATGAGCATCGACCGTGACGCGGTACTTCGGGTGGTGCAGTTGGCGGAGTTGGGCGTTCCCGAAGAGGATGTCGAACAACTGGTGCAGGACATCGGCAACATCGTCGACTATGTGTCGCAGTTGAGTGACGTGCCGGCTGGGGATGATGCACCGCCGTTCCTTCCGGAGCCGGCCCAAGTGGTGTTGCGCGACGATGTCGTGGCGCCGGTTCCGCTGGCACGGCCACCGGCGGACATGGCTCCGGAGTTCATCGACGGGTTCTTCGTCGTTCCCCGTCTCCAGGCGATGGAGGAGTGATGGATACCGTCGCCGAGATCGTTGCCGCCGTCAAGGAAGGGAACACCACCGCCCGGGCCGTTGCCCAGGAGGTTGGCCGGCGGCTGGCCACTCCTGAGGTGCAGCAGTTGAACGCCACGCTCGATTGGTCACAGGAAGTCCTCGATGGGGACGCGGCCCGCGCCGATGGCGCAGCGGCGCCCGGCCCGCTCGCGGGTGTTCCCATCGCCATCAAGGACAACATCGTCACCATCGAGCAACCGACCACATGCGCTTCGCGGATTCTCCAGGGATACCGGTCACCCTATGATGCCACCGTCGTCAATCGGCTTCGGGCCGCGGGAGCACTCATCGGTATCAAGACGAACCTCGACGAGTTCGCCATGGGCTCCTCCACGGAACACTCGGCCTACGGCCGGGTTTTGAACCCGCTCGATCACAGCCGGGTGCCGGGGGGATCGTCGGGTGGATCCGCCGCGCTGGTGGCCGCCGGGGTCGTGCCCGCGGCTCTCGGCTCGGAAACCGGCGGGTCGGTGCGCCAGCCGGCCAGCTTCTGCGGCGTGGTCGGTGTCAAGCCGGGGTACGGGCGAGTCAGTCGGTTCGGGCTGGTGGCGTTCGGTTCCTCCCTCGACTGCATTTCCGTGTTCGGGAGAACGGTGGCCGACGCGGCCAGCGTCCTGCAGGTGATCAGCGGCCCCGACCGGCACGATGCCACCACGGTGTCCGCGCCGGCGATGGCAGCGCCGGCGCGGCGCCAAGACCTTGCCGGCGTCACCATCGGCTTGCCGAAGGAGTGCTTCCCCGGCGACCTCGACCCCGGCATCCGGGCCGCGTGCGATCGCACGGTCGGAATTCTGCGTGACCTCGGCGCCGAAGTGCGCGATGTCTCCCTGCCGCACACGCCGTACGCCGTCGCCGCCTACTACGTCATCAATCCGGCAGAGGCGTCGGCCAATCTGGCGCGCTACGACGGTGTTCGCTATGGCCAGCGGCGCGGTGACGGCGTCGACGTCGGGACACTGTACCGGACCACGCGGGGTGAAGGGTTCGGACCGGAGGTCAAACGGCGCATCATCATCGGCACCTACGTGCTGAGTGCTGGATACTACGATGCCTACTACACCAAGGCGCAGCAGGTGCGGGCGCTCATCGCCAACGATTTCGACCGGCTGTTCCGCGAGGAAGGCATCTCGTATCTGTTCACGCCGACCACCCCGACCGTGGCCTTCCGGGCCGGGGAGAGAACCGACGACCCGGTGCAGATGTATCTGGCCGACATTTTCGTGGCGGCGGTCAGTCTGGCGGGCCTCCCGGCACTGAGTCTGCCCATCGGCCGGAGCGACGGCCTCCCGGTCGGCGGCCATGTCATAGGCCCGCAGCTGGGCGAAACGGAACTGCTGGAGATTGCCGCGGTCATCGAGGGCGCCGTACCGGCAACGGAAGAAGCGCTCCCGTGAGTTGGGAGAGCGTGATCGGCCTCGAGGTCCACATCCAGTTGGCGACGCGCAGCAAGATGTTCTGTGGTTGTTCCGCCAACTTCGGCGACCCGCCCAACACCAATGTGTGCCCCGTGTGTCTGGGACTCCCCGGGGCCCTCCCGGTGCCCAACCGGGAGGCCGTGCGTCTCGGCGTGGCCGCGGCGTTGGCGATCGGCTGCACCGTCCATGAACTGAGCGTCTTTGCCCGCAAGAACTACTTCTACCCCGACCTCCCCAAGGGGTATCAGATCTCGCAGTTCGACCAGCCGCTGGCCACCGGAGGCCAAGTGTGGTTCGACTCGCCTGATCGCGGCCGGATGGCCGTGTCCATCACCCGCCTCCACCTGGAAGAAGACGCCGGGAAATCACTCCACGACCGCATTCCGGGGAAGACGGCCATAGATCTCAATCGGGCGGGCGTACCGCTGGCGGAAATCGTCGGTGGTCCGGATCTGCGTTCCCCGGCCGAGGCGAGGGCCTACCTCAGCGCGTTGAAACAGATCCTGCTGTACACCGGCGCCAGTGATTGCAACATGGAGAAGGGAAGCCTCCGGGTCGACGCCAACCTGTCGATCCGCCATCCCGGCGAGACGAAGTTGAACACCAAGACCGAAGTCAAGAACATGAACAGCTTTGCCAACGTGGAGCGGGCCTTGACGGCCGAGCGCCAACGGCAGATCGAGGTCGTCGAATCGGGCGGCGCGGTGGAGCACGCCACCTTGTTGTTCGACGCCGGGTCGGGGACGGTGCGCCCGATGCGCTCCAAAGAGGAATCGCACGACTACCGGTATTTTGCCGAGCCCGACCTCCCGCCGCTGGTACTAACCCGCGCATGGATCGACGAGCGTGGCGCCGAACTCCCGGAACTCCCCGACGCCAAACGGGAACGGCTCGTCGCGGCGTTCAACCTCTCGGACTACGACGCCAAGGTCCTCACCAGCGACGTGGCCTTGGCGGGGTACTACGAAAAAGTCGTGGCCGAGGGCGCCGACCCCAAGGTCGCCGCCAACTGGGTCATGGGCGAAGTCATCGGGCGGTACAACCAGGAGGGGCGCCTGGTGGTGACGGCCGCCCGGCTGGCGCAGCTCATCGGCATGGTGAAGGCCGACGTGGTGAGCCTCCAGGCGGCCAAACGCGTGTTTCAAGAACTGGAGGAGGGCAACACCGGCGGCAACGGCGACCCGCAGGCGGTGGCCCAACGCCTGGGCCTGCTGCAAGTAGGTGACAGTGACGCCCTGGGCACCTGGGTCGATGAGGTGCTGGCCGATTTCCCCGAGGAAACCCAACGGTTCCGCAGCGGCGAGGCCAAGCTGATGGGCTTCTTCGTAGGTCAGGTCATGAAGCGCAGCCAGGGGAAGGCCGATCCCAAGAAAGTGCAGCCCGTGCTCCGGGAGCGACTCGGCAAAGGCTAGGAGGGAAAAGAGGGGAAAGGATTACTCCTTGGTAACCTCTTCTCCCTCTTAGCCCTCTTCTCCCTCTTCTCCCTCTTCGTTCCCCAGCAGCTCCTCCAGAACTCTGTCGACCACCTCGGAGACCGAGCCCGTTAAGATGGTCGCCAGCACATCCATGGCCTCGCTGGCGAGGTCGTCGGGGTGTTTGCGATCCTTGCTCATGCGAACGATGTGGCCCAGCAGGATCGGCACTGTGCCCTCGGGCTCTCCCACGGCCATGGCCTCGCCGCCGCTCCCCTTCGGCCCTCCCGGGAACTCGAAATCCGGCCGGGGCACGGACGCCTGCCACGGTTCTTCGGGGTCGTCGTCCTCGTCCATGTCGGGCGGGAGGAGGGTGGTATCGACGAAGGCCAGCAAGCGGCACTGCAACCCCGGTGGTTCCTCGAAACCGAGCAGGCCGAGGTGTACCGGGTCGGCGAACAGCGCGTGGTCCTCGACCGCCGCTAGTGCCTCGGGCGGGACCACACACCGGGCAATCAGGCGGCCTTGGTAGAACGTCCCCAGACACACGGCGTCGTCGGGCGTGCGTTCGTCCAGGACCTCGCGCACGGTGATGTCGACGGCCGAACTGGTGGTGACCATTACGAACGGTGGTGGGGACGGCTCGTCCTGTGGCTGGTCGGCCGACCAATCGTTCATGGCACGACTCCGTGGGAGGTGACCGTCTCGTGCCACGGACGAACCTTGGTCGATGCATCCCAGTGCCCCAGCGGCTCGGGGGGGAGCCCGAATTCATCTTCGACCGCCTCCGCCAGCGGGCGGCCGTTGCGCTGTCCACCGATGCGCTGGTACTGGCGGCGCAACTCCTTGGACTGCCGCAGGGACTGGTTGCCCGAGGGGTCAAGCTGCCGGGCCATCAGGTTCTCGTCGGTCAGCATGTCCACGATGAGATCGAACGACCACGCCATGTGGTTCTCCACGTGATCGTCCTGGAGATCCCACCGGCTCTGTTCGCGTGCCACCCGAAAGGCGGTCTGCCATCCCTGTGTCTCCGTCAGATGGACCATGCCGCGGAACAACCGGCGGTTGGTTCGCACGCTGAAGATCGTGGGCGAGATGATTTGATCGAGCAGGCCGTCGGCCGAGGAGTGATCCATGGTGATGATGGCCTTGGCCTGTTTGGCGTAGGAGTCGCCCAGGTGGGCCTCGAACCGGCTCTCCCAGTAGGCGTGGCCCACAGACGGCGTACTGCTGGTCAGGGCCAGTTGCCGGGGGACGAAGTAATTGTGGGCCACGGCGTCGGCCGACAGATGTGACAGGTAGCCCAAGCCGAAGGCGCGGAGGGCATCGCTGGGGGCGTGGTCGTGGATCTCCTGGCCCACGTGCCAGTGGTGGCAATGGCGGCTCACGGGGGCGTAATTCTTGGCGATCGAACTGTCGGCCGCGATGTTGCCATAGAGGAAGTCGAACGGGAACGCCCGCAACAGGTCGGCCACTGGAGTGGAGAGGAGCGTGAGGTTTTCCAGGACGCTCTGGCCCAGATAGATGTGGGTGGCCGGCGTCCACGCGTGCAGCGTGTCCGGCAGGACCACGCCCGCAATCACCATCATCATCAGCACCGCGGCCACGCGACCCAGCGTCATCGGCGGCGTCTGCGCCACAGGCGTGACAACGGACTCAACAACTTGCGCGTCCGTTTGGCCGTTCGCAGCGTCGCGGCCACCCCGAGGGCCGTGTCTTCGACTTCGTCGTAGACCACTTCGTACAGCGTGTCGAGATCCTCCAGGCGGTCTTCCAAACGGTCCGCCCCACGCCGTACCCGTTTGCGCAGCCGCTTGGAAGTGCGGACCACCGATTTGACCTCCCGCCGAACGAGAGCGCTCACCTCACGACCGTCCTGTGCCACCTCGCGGATGGCCTGCAGGGCAGGAGTCGCGTCGCGCTCGAGCCGATCTACCGTCTCGGCGACGGACGAGGAGGTGTCGCGCAGTGCTTTGGCGGTGATGACCAGTATGACCGCCATGACGATGAACGCCCCGGCGATGATGGCAATCGAAATCGCGACCGTGGTACCCACCCATCCGGCCACGCCCGCCGATGCGGCCTGCAACACGAACAACACGGGATGCCCCCACTTGTTTCAGGTTCTACCAGCCCACCCCCGCAAGTTTACCCCGGAAGCCGGTTTACGGAATCCCTGCCCGGGCGCTTGACGCCCTCCTTGACCGTGGCGAGCTTGCGGCCATGCCTCCACGATTCGTGGTTACCGGGGGAGTCACCCTCAGTGGAACCATTCGCCCCGCGGGCAACAAGAACGCCGCCCTCCCCATCCTGGCCGCCACCATGCTGGCCGATGGCCCCGTCACCCTGGACAACATCCCCCGTATCCGCGACGTCGAAACCATGATGGCGCTGCTGGCGGACCTGGGGGCCGATATCGAGTGGACCGACGCCAACACGGTGCGCGTCGACACCGGCAACTGCCAGCCCAAGCCGCTCGACGCCCAGCTGTGCGCCAACATCAGGGCGTCGATTCTCCTGGCCGGTCCGCTGCTGGCGCGATTTGGCAAAGTGGTCCTCCCGCCGCCCGGCGGAGACGTCATCGGGCGGCGGCGGATCGACACCCATTTTCTGGCTCTGGAGCAGTTGGGCGCCCAGGTCACGGTCGGCGACCGCTACGAGCTCGAGGCGGCGGAACTCACCGGGGCCGACATCTTCCTCGACGAACCGAGCGTCACGGGAACCGAGAACGCCATCATGGCGGCGGTGGCCGCGACCGGCCGCACGGTCATCCGCAACGCCGCCGCCGAGCCCCATGTGCAGGACCTCGCTCGCATGTTGGTGGCCATGGGGGCCCACATCGAGGGAATCGGCTCGAACGCCTATATCATCGAAGGTGGCCGGGCGCTCACCGGGTGTAGCTACTCCATCGGACCGGACCACATCGAGGTCGGCAGCTTCATCGGCCTGGCGGCCGTGACCAACAGCGAAATTACCATCGATCCCGTACGGCCCGAAGATCTGCGCTCCACCTTGATGGGGTTCGAGCGCCTGGGCATCGTGCCGCGATTGGACGGCAGCCGGCTCATCGTCGACGCCAAGCAGGAGCGCAGGATCAAGACGGACCTCGGTGGCCACGTCCCCAAGTTGGAAGACGGGCCCTGGCCGGCCTTTCCGGCGGACCTGATGTCGATCGCCATCGTCGCCGCCACCCAGTGCGAAGGCCTGCTGCTGGTGTTCGAAAAGATGTTCGAATCGCGCTTGTTCTTCGTCGACAAACTGATCGGCATGGGCGCTCGGATCGTCCTGTGCGACCCGCATCGGGCGCTGATCGCCGGGCCATCCCCGTTGCGGGGCGGCACGGTCGAATCGCCGGACATCCGAGCGGGGATGGCCATGCTGGTGGCATCGCTGGGCGCCGAGGGACAAAGCACCATCCACAACATTGGCCAGATCGAACGGGGCTACGAGCGCATCGACGAGCGCCTCCGTGCCCTCGGCGCCATCATCGAACGAATCGATGACTAGCGCCACTGCTGTCAGGGAAGAGTCCCCCGCCGACGCCGGCGTGCCACGCTACCACGTCCCGGGCTGGGAAAGCCGTTTCGGGGTGGTGGCCGGCATCACCGGGCGCCAGGGCCGCGGCGGAACCGAGTTCGATCTGAGTCTCTTGTCGGACCGGCCTGCGGCCGAGATCATCGAGCGGTGGCGGACCCTGCGGGACGCTCTGCCACAGATCTCCGGCGTGGTCCAAGGGCACCAGGTGCACGGTATCGAGGTGCGGTGGCACGACGACGTCGAAGGGTGGCTCCGGCTGGACGGCGTGGACGGCCACGCTACCAGCACCACGGGCCTGCTGTTGACCGTGACCGTGGCCGACTGCATTCCCGTGTATCTGGTCGATCCCACGCGGCGGGCTTGCGCCCTGCTGCATGCCGGGTGGCGTGGCGCGGCGAGCGGCATCCTCACCAGAGGAATGGAACTGCTGGCCGCCCGAGCAGCGTCCGATCCGGCTGATGTCGTAATGCACTGTGGTATAGGAATTTGCGGGGCCTGCTTTGAAGTAGGTTCTGAGGTGCTGGAGGCTTTTGGACTCCGGGGTGACTTCCCCCAGCCATGGGCCGTGGACGTGCGTGATCGGCTCACCGTGGAGGCACGGCGGTTGGGTATTGGCGAGATCTCGGTCTCCCAGTGGTGCACGGTCCACGATCACGAGCGGTTCTTCAGCCACCGGGCGTCCGACGGCGCTCCCGGCCGGATGGTTGCCTACCTGGGATTGCTTGACGCCCCCTAGGCAGGGGCGTTATTATCAGGTGCTGTGGGGTGGAGGGGCAAGTCGGCAGTTCGTCGATGTGGGGGTTTTCCCTCACATTTTTTTTTACCAAGGGTCCAACCAGCGTGTCCGACGACGGCCTTTTGGAGTTGGTGCGGCGCTATGTCACCGAAGCGGGGTTCGACTTCGTGGATTTTGAGGTGGCTGGCCCTTCGCGGCGGCGGGTAATCAAGGTCAAGGCGGATATCCCCGACAGCAGGCCGGGCCACGGCATCAGTGTCGGCCAGTGTGCCTCCCTGAGCCGATCGCTCGAGCAGGCCATCGAAAGCGGGCCGGCGGGAGGGCTCCAGTACGTTCTCGAGGTGTCGTCTCCCGGGATGGAGCGTCCGGTCCGGTGGCCGGATCACTGGCGTCGCTTCATTGGGCGCCGGGTGCGGGTACAATCGCCCCGTCTGGGCGGAAAGCGGACGGCGGAAATCGTGGCCGTCCCCGATGAGGAGCATGTGGTGTTGCGTCACGACGATCAGGACGTGACGGTGGCCCTGAGCGATATCCGCCAGGCCACCTTGGTCGTCGATTGGGACACGATAGGAAAACTCTAGGAGTACGCATCGGATGCCTAGTTCTCCGGAAGTGTTGGAAGCGTTTCGCGAACTGGCGGACGCCAAACAATTGGACCGCGAGGAGTTGCTCGATCTCCTGAAGGACGGAATTCAGGCGGCCCTCGTGCGCGCCTATGGCCCTACGGTCACCTTCGAAATGAACGTGGACGAGGACGACGGTACCATCGAGGTGCTCCGGCTGCGTCGGGTGGTCGAGGAGGTCGAGGACGAGGCGTGCCAAATCTCGCTCGAGAAAGCCCGCTTCGGCGATCCTGACTTCGAGGTCGGCGACATGCTCGAAGAGGAACTCCCCTTCGCCAGCTTCGGCCGGCTGGCGGTCCAGGCCGCCAAGCAGCGAATCATCCAGCGGGTACGGGAAGGGGAGCGCACCCGGATCCGGGAAGAGTTCGGCAACAAGATCGGCCAACTCCTCTCCGGCGAGATCCAGCAAATCGAGCGCGGCAAGCTGGTCATCATGCTGAACAAGTTCCGCGAGGCCGAGGCCATCATCCCCTACCGGGAACAGAACAACCGGGAGCGGTTCCACCAGGGCGACACCATCCGCGCGGTCCTCAAGCGGCTGGAGGAGACTCCCAAGGGGCCGCGGCTCATATTGTCCCGGGCGGATCCAATGTTCGTGAAAGCGCTCTTCCGGCTCGAAGTGCCCGAAATCCAGCAGGAGATCGTCCAGATCCAGGAGATCGCCCGTGAAGTCGGCAGCCGAACCAAGGTCGCCGTCGTCTCGCGAGACGACTCCATCGATCCCGTCGGGGCCTGTGTAGGTCTCAAGGGCTCGCGGGTGCAGGCGGTCGTCAACGAACTCGGCTCGGAGCGGATCGATATCGTGCCCTGGTCGCCGGATCCGGAGCGGTTCGCCCGCCTGGCCCTGGCCCCCGCACGGGTTACCAAAGTCTACTTCGATCACGACAGCAAGACGATCCAGGCCATCGTAGACGAGGATCAGCTGTCCCTCGCCATCGGCCGGGGTGG
>SMVY01000169.1 GCA_004357415.1 Gemmatimonadota bacterium | reverse complement strand
GAAAGACGTTACTATGCGATCACAATTCGGGGTACGTGGTAATTTGTCGCGATTGCGGCCACGTTAAACAAACCGCTAAACCGCCCTGCCCCGGAGCGAGTCGACTTCGGGGCTTTTGGTATTCTGGCCAGAAGGAAGCAGGACTATGGCACACGCTGATACCACCTCGCCCACAGCGGCGATGAGCGAGCGGGGACGCCTGCTGGAACGGTTACTCCAGCAGCGCATCCTGGTGCTCGACGGCGCAATGGGCACCATGATCCAGCGGCACGGGCTGGATGAAGCTGGCTACCGCGGCGAGCGGTTTGCCGATTGGCCCCACGACCTCCGCGGCAACAACGACCTCCTGACGCTGACCCAGCCCCAGATCATTCGGGAGATCCATGCGGCCTACCTGGCCGTCGGCGCGGACATCATCGAGACCAATTCGTTCAACTCTACCTCGATCTCCATGGCGGACTACCACATGGAGGATCTGGTCTACGAACTGAACGTGGCCTCGGCGACCCTGGCCCGGGAGGCCGCCGACGCGGCGGCCACTTCGGACCGCCCACGCTTCGTCGCCGGCGTCCTCGGCCCTACCAATCGTACCGCCTCGATGTCTCCCGACGTCAACGACCCTGGATTCCGCAACGTGACCTTCGAGGCCCTGGCGACCGCCTATGACGAGGCGGCCCGGGGCCTCATGGAGGGCGGTGCGGACATCCTCCTCATCGAGACGGTATTCGACACCCTCAACGCCAAGGCCGCCATTTTTGCCCTCGAGGGCATCTTCGCGGAGACGGGCCTCCGGCTCCCGGTCATGATCTCGGGCACCATCACCGATGCCTCCGGCCGGACACTTTCGGGCCAGACAGTGGAGGCCTTTTGGAACTCGGTGGCCCACGCCAACCCGATGATCGTGGGCCTCAATTGCGCCCTCGGTCCGGCCACCCTCGCCCCCTACGTCAGGGAGCTGGCCCGGAGCGCGCCCACCTTCGTGTCCACCCACCCCAACGCCGGGCTGCCGAACGAGTTGGGCGGCTACGACGAGACCCCGGAGTCGATGGCCCGGGTGCTCGGTGAGCTGGCGGAACATGGGGTCCTCAATGTGGTCGGCGGTTGCTGCGGCACGACCCCCCAGCACATCGAGGCCTTCGCCGAGGTCGTTCACAACCTTCCCCCGCGACCACCGGTCACCCTCGCCAGCGCCACCCGCTTGAGCGGGCTGGAACCGCTCACCATCGACTCGTCCAGCCTGTTCGTCAACGTGGGTGAGCGCACCAACGTGACCGGCTCGCGGCGATTCGCCAGCCTGGTGCTCGAAGGCGATTACGAAGCGGCTGTCGCCGTGGCCCGTCAGCAGGTGGAGAACGGGGCGCAGATGATCGACGTCAACATGGACGAGGGAATGTTGGACTCCGAGGAAGCCATGGCCACCTTCCTTCGGCTTATCGCCGCCGAGCCGGACATTTCCCGGGTGCCGGTGGTGGTCGACTCCTCCAAGTGGTCGGTGATCGAAGCCGGGCTGCGGTGTCTCCAGGGCAAGGGAGTGGTGAACTCGATCAGCCTCAAGGAAGGGGAGGAGGCGTTTCTGGAGCAGGCCCGCCGGGTACGTCGTTACGGTGCCGCCGTCATCGTCATGGCCTTCGACGAACAGGGCCAGGCCGGGGAGGTGGACCGTAAGGTGGCCATCTGCCGCCGCGTCTACCGGTTGCTGACGGAAGAGGTCGGCTTCGCACCGGAAGACATCATCTTCGATCCCAACATCTTTGCCGTCGCCACGGGCATCGAAGAACACAACGACTACGGCGTCGCCTACATCGAGGCGGTCCGCCAAATCAAGGCGGCGTGCCCCGGCTCGCTGGTTAGCGGCGGCGTATCGAACCTGTCCTTCTCGTTCCGCGGCAACGAGGGCATCCGGCGGGCCATGCACGCCGTGTTCCTGTATCACGCCATCGAGGCCGGGATGGACATGGGCATCGTCAACGCGGGCCAGTTGGCGGTGTTCTCGGAAATCGAGCCCGAGCTGCGGGAGCGGGTCGAAGATGTCATCCTCAATCGACGGGCCGACTCCACCGAACGACTACTGGCAGTGGCCGATACCGTAGACGACACAGCCCAGGAGACACAACGGAACCTCGAGTGGCGCAACGAGTCGGTCCAGGACCGGCTTGCCTACGCCCTGGTCAACGGGGTGACCGAGTACATCATCGACGACACGGAGGAAGCGCGCCAACAGGCCGACCGCCCTATCGAGGTCATCGAGGGCCCTCTCATGGACGGCATGAACACCGTCGGCGATTTATTCGGGGCCGGGAAGATGTTCCTGCCGCAGGTGGTCAAGAGCGCCCGGGTCATGAAGAAGGCCGTAGCCTATTTGCAACCGTACCTGGAGGCCGACCGGACCGCGGCCTCACCCAAAACCGCCGGTCGCATCCTGATGGCGACGGTAAAGGGCGACGTACACGATATCGGCAAGAACATCGTCGGCGTCGTGCTGCAGTGTAACAACTACGAGGTGATCGACCTTGGGGTCATGACACCTTGCGCCAAGATCATCGAGACGGCCAAGAAGGAAGCCGTCGACATCATCGGCCTCAGCGGCCTGATCACCCCATCGCTCGACGAAATGGTGTATGTCGCCGGCGAGCTGGAGCGAGAAGGGCTGCACCTGCCGCTCCTGATCGGTGGCGCCACGACCTCCCGCGTCCATACGGCCGTCAAGATCGAACAGCAATACAGCGGCCCCACGGTGCACGTCCACGACGCCTCGAGGGCGGTCGGCGTGGTCGCCAACCTGCTGAGTGACGCCAAGCGGGAAGGGTTCGTGGCCAAGGTGCGGACCGAGTACCAGGAGATCCGGCGACAACGAGCCGAACATCGCGCCGCCCGCGGAAGCCTCTCCCTGGAGAACGCCCGCGCGCGAGCCCTCCGGCTCGAGTGGCAGGGCCTGGACGTCCCTCAACCGGAGTTCCTGGGCGTGCGTACCCTAGAGGACTACCCACTCGAGTCCCTGCGGGACACCATCGACTGGACTCCGTTCTTCCACGCCTGGGAATTGAAGGGACGCTACCCCGACCTGCTGGACGATCCCGTTCAGGGCGAGGCTGCGCGTGATCTGTTCTCGGAGGCAAACCAGCTGTTGGATGAGATCATCGCCGACCACCTCATCCAGGCCAGTGCGGTCGTGGGCTTCTTTCCGGCAAACGCCATAGGGGACGACATCGAGGTGTATGGTGACGAGACCCGGCAGGACGTCGTCGCCGTCATTCACACCCTGCGGCAACAGATGGCCAGGAGGGACAGCAGGGCCAACCTCGCACTGGCGGACTTCGTGGCGCCGAAGGAATCGGGCGTGGCCGACCACGTGGGAGCGTTCGCCGTCACGACGGGGCTGGGACTCGACGCGCTGGTCGCCCGATTCGAGAGCGACCACGACGACTACCGCGCCATCATGGCCAAGGCCCTGGCGGATCGCCTGGCCGAGGCCCTCGCGGAGCATCTCCACCACCGGGTCAGACGCGAGTTCTGGGGCTACGCGCCCGACGAAGCTGTAACCAATGACTCGCTCATCCGGGAGGACTATCAGGGAATCCGCCCCGCACCCGGCTACCCAGCCTGTCCCGACCACACCGAGAAGCGTACCCTGTTCGACCTCCTGCACGCGGAAACCCGGGCCGGTATCCGGCTCACCGAAAGCTTCGCCATGATGCCCGCGGCATCGGTATCCGGATACTATTTCTGGCATCCCGAGGCACGCTATTTCGGCGTGGGGAAGATAGGGCGTGATCAAATCGAGGACTATGCCGCTCGCAAAGGCATCGAGCCGGCCGCCGCCGAGCGCTGGTTGGCCCCCAGCCTCAACTACGAGCCGTAAGTAGGGCGGTAAGGCGGTAAGGGACTTGGGGCCGGCGAGCATGGAAGCACCTTCTTGCTGCCCTCGCTGCCCTCGCCGCGGCGCAGTGCGCCGCCATTGTTCCCGCCCACCCGGGACGGTATACTCCCCGGTCCTGGGTCTCCCCGCGCTCGATGACTATCGAGGTGTTTGCTGATGAGTGACGTCACCGCCGCTGCCAGTCCGCTGACCACCCTCTCCGAAGAGGAGGAGATGCTGCGCGAGACGGTACGCGAATTTGCCGAAAGCAAGATCGCCCCCCATGTCCACGACATGGATGAGGCTTCGAAGTTCCACCCGGACATCATCTCCAGCTTCTTCGAGATGGGCCTCATGGGCATCGAGATACCCGAGCAACACGGCGGTGCCGGCGGATCCATTTTCATGGCCATGCTGGCCATCGAGGAACTGGCTCGGGTGGACGCCTCGGCGGCCATTTACGTCGACGTCCACAACACGCTGGTAAACAACGCCGTGCTCCGTTGGGGCACCGACGAGCAAATGGACCGGTACTGTCCCCGTCTGGCCAGCGACATGCTCGGCGCCTTTGCGCTATCCGAGCCGGGAGCCGGCAGCGACGCCTTCGCCTTGGCGACGAAGGCGGAAGACAAGGGCGGCCACTGGGAGCTGACGGGTCGCAAGTTTTGGGTCACCAACGGCGCCGAGGCCGAGTTCTTCATCGTGTTCGCCAATGCCGACTTCGACAAGGGCTACAAGGGAATTACCGCGTTTCTGATCGAGCGTGATTTCGAGGGCTTCTCCGTCGGGAAGAGAGAGAGCAAGCTGGGCATCCGCGCCTCGAGTACCACCGAGCTGATCCTCGAGCGGTGCCGGGTTCCCCAAGAAAACGTGTTCGGGCCCGTCGGCCTGGGCTACAAGATCGCCATGACCACGCTCAACGAAGGACGCATCGGGATCGGCGCCCAAATGGTCGGCGTGGCTCGCGGGGCGCTCGAGGCCGCCACCCGATACACCAAGGAGCGCGAGCAATTCGGCAAACCGATCGCCGAGTTCCAGGCCGTGCAGTTTCAGTTGGCCCAGATGGACACCGAACTCGAGGCCGCCCGGCTCATGGTCTATAACGCGGCCAGAATCAAGGACGCGGGGCAACCGTTTCTCCGTGAAGCCGCCATGGCCAAGCTCTACAGTTCACAGATGGCCGACCGGGTCACCTCGCAGTGCGTCGAGCTCTTCGGCGGCTACGGCTACTCGCGGGAGTATCCGGTCGAGAAGTTCTACCGCGACGCAAAAATTGGCACCATCTACGAGGGCACCAGCAACATGCAGCTGCAGACTATCGCCAAGCAGCTGCTACGGGCCTAGAATCCCCACCCTGCCAATTTGCAAGGTTACCCGGTCGGAAATGGCCTCAAAGACGCCTAACTTGCCTGTTTGAAAGGGTTTCCGGCACGGAACGAAGCTTGCTCCTGAATACGCAAGAGCGACGACCAAGAACCGGACCCTTTTCGGAGGAAACCAGCAACGTGACCAGGCCAACAGTCCCCCAGCACCACCGGACCCACCCGAGGAGCCCTCGGGTGGGCTGGTGGCTGGTGGCTGCCGGCCTGCTGGTGGCTGCCCCGGTCGAGGGCCAGCAACTCACGCCAGACGAACAGGACGACCTCACCACCTGGTTCCGCACCGCCCGGCGGTCGGCACCGGGAACCTGGGGCATCGCCATCGCCGACCAGAGCGGCAATGTACTCTGGGGCGTAGAACCCGACACCCCGCTGGTTCCGGCTTCGGCCGTCAAGGTCCTCACCACCGGATTCGCCCGGAGTGAGGTCGGCGGTAACGCCCGCAGGCCCACCAGGGTCCTGGGGCGGGGACGGGTCGATTCCACCAATGGCACCTGGGTGGGCTCGTGGGCCCTGGAGCTGAACGGCGATCCCTCGTTGGGGCGGGGGAAGGCGGGTCCCACTCTCGACCAACTGGCCGTTCAGCTCCGGGCACTGGGCATTCGGAAACTGGTGGGCCGGCTCGACCTCCGGAGCGCAGACGGTCCGGCCGATGCCACCTATCCGGACGCCTGGTCGTCACGCCATCGGGGGAGGTTGTTCGCCCCGCTCGTCGGCGCCCTCACCATCAACGAGAACACGGTGGCCTTTCGGGTCAAACCCGGAAAGCGCACCGGGAACCAGGCCAGGATATCCTGGGAACGCCCCCGGGGCGTGAGCGCCATCATCCAGGTCAAGGCGACCACGGTGTCCGGACGGGCAACCCGGCTTCGCGTCCGGTCCACCGGGAACGGTGGCTGGGTGGTGACAGGCACTATCGGTGTCCGGGCCCCAACCAAGTACCTGGCTGTCGCCACCACCAATCCCAGGGCGGTACTCACCGTGGCATGGGCCAGCGCTCTCCGCCGGGCCGGCATTCGGTGGATCTCCCGCCGCCGCCTGGTGCAGGACACGACCAGATCCGCCATGGTGTTGGCGGAAGTCGTTTCGCCGACCTTCGATTCGCTGGCGGCCGATATCAACAAGCGGAGCAACAACATCGGCGCCGAACTCCTGCTCCGGTGGGCCGCCGGGGACGAGGGGTCTGCCGCGCAACTGACGGACCACGTGCGCCAAGTTAGCGGCCAGTCGGGAGTCCATCTGGTCGACGGCAGCGGCCTGTCCTACGACGACCGCGTCTCGCCCGCGGTGTTCACCGCGTATCTGGCGCGCTTCCCGTCCACCCCGGCCGGGCGGAACTTCCCCCAACTCCTCCCGGCAGCCGGTTCGGGAACGCTCAGGGGGTTGCAGCGCGGCCTCCCGGCCCGAGGCGTGGTCAGGGCCAAGACCGGGACCCTGAGGCGGGTATCGACCATCGTCGGCTACCTCGGGCGGCCCGACGGTGTTCTGACCATCTCGCTCATGTACAATGGCCCGCGGCCCAATGCGGCGCGGCGGGCCCAATGGCAGCTGTTCCGGCAACTCGGCGCCAATGGGGTCGTCGTTCCGGGAGACTTTGGCGAACGCGATCCGATCCAGTTGGGGGCCGAGACCGACCCGGTCGATCTGCAGTTCGAGATCATGATGTTGGAGCGTGCTTTGAGCACGACGATGACCGCCCCGGACCGGGCCGCACGTAGGTAGCCTTCAGACCTCAGCCCTCCGCACCCCTTGAAGCCGCTGCGCGGCTTGTTCCAACAAATCAATCGTCTTACAGAAGGCAAACCGGACCGTCGTGCGCCCGCCGCTCGCGTCGTGATAGAAACTCGACCCGGGAACCGGCGCCACACCGATGTCGCGGGTAAGCCACTCGGCAAAGTCCACGTCGGAGCGATCACTGAGCGCCCTGAAATCGGCCATGATGTAGTAGGCGCCTTGCGGCGGGGTACAGGCGAACCCGGCGGACAGCAGAGCATCACACAGAACGTCGCGTCGCTGGCGGTACTCGGCCGCCAGCTGATGGTAGAATGTCCGATCGAGGGCTTCCAGGCCGGCGGCAACCGCATCCTGCAGGGGAGCGGGCGCCCCGACAGTGAGAAAGTCGTGCACCTTGCGGATGGCGTCGGTTGCCCCAGGCGGGGCCACGATGGTCCCGACGCGCCAGCCGGTGATGCTGAAGGTCTTGGAGTAGCCGCTGATGGTGATGGTTCGATGGCGCATGCCGGGGAAAGTGGCGAGCGGCACGTGTTCGCCCTGGTAGTAGATGTGCTCGTAGATCTCGTCGGTGAAGGCGTAGCTGTCGTGTTCGCAGCACAACTCGGCTATAGCCGTCAACTCGTCGCCCGTCAGCACCCGGCCGGTGGGATTGTTGGGAGTATTGACGATGATGGCGCGGGTCCGTGACGAAAACGCGTGGCGCAGCCGGTCGAGATCGAACGACCCGCTGGTCGGGAGCGGCACGAACACCGGGCGGGCACCGGACAGGATGGCGTCGGGGCCGTAATTCTCGTAGAACGGCTCGAACACGATGACTTCGTCACCCGGGTCGACCAGGGCCAACATGGCCACCACCATCGCTTCGGTGGCCCCGCAGGTCACGGTCACTTCCGAGTCGGGATCGACCGCCATGCCGTACCAGTCTCGATACTTGTCCGCCAGCGCCTGCCGGAGCCGTGCGCTGCCCCAGGTAATGGCGTACTGATTCAAGTCGGCTTGGATAGCCCTGACGGCGGCATCCTTCAGCAGTGTCGGGGACGGGAAGTTGGGGAACCCCTGCGCCAGATTGATGGCATCGTGTCGGTTGGCCAGCCGCGTCATCCCCCGGATGACCGACTCGGTAAACGAATGCGTCCGTGCGGCTGTGTGCATATGCCAGAGGTGGTTCGAGTGGGAGGAGCGCGTTAATATCCTGACGCCCCGGTGGTGGCACAAGCCTTGGCGCGCACGGCGGCTCCGATCAGGGCGCCAGCGACCGCCTCCTCCAACAGCAGGATACCATGAACGCACAATCGCTCGCTTTCCTGAAAGCCTTGCTCGACGCGCCGGGTCCGTCGGGATTCGAAACGGCACCGTCCCGAGTGTGGCGCAACGAGGCCGAGGGGTTCGCCGACGACGTCCGTGCCGAGGTCAGCGGCAGTTCGCTCGCCACCATCAACGGCACCGGGCGCCCCCGGGTGATGTTTGCCGGACACATCGACGAAATCGGGTTGATGGTCAGCTACATCGACGACGACGGGTTTCTGTACTTCGATCCGATCGGTGGTTGGGATCATCAGGTATTCGTCGGCCAACGCGTGCATCTCCTCGGGCGGGACGGCCCCGTCTTTGGAGTCATCGGCAAGAAAGCCGTGCACCTGATCGAGGCGGACGAGCGCGACAAGGTCAGCAAGGCCAAGGATCTTTGGCTCGACATCGGCGCCACCTCCAAGGAGGAGGTGGAAGCCCGGATCCGAGTGGGCGACGCCGGCGTGTTGGGATCGAGCATCCGGGAGCTGCCCAACGGCCGCATCGTCAGCCGCAGCCTGGACAACCGCATCGGTGCCTTCGTAGTGCTCGAAGCCCTCAGGCGGTTGGCCGGCGACCGGCCCGATGCCTGCGTCACGGCGGTGGCGACATCGCAGGAAGAGATCGCCCATACCGGGGGCGGCGCGCGGACATCGGCCACGGGCATGGAAGCCGACGTGGCCATCGTGGTGGATGTCACCCACGCCACGGATCATCCTGGTGTCGAGAAGAAACAATACGGTGACGTCAAACTCGGCGGGGGGCCCGTCCTGTCGCGCGGTTCGGCAGTCAATCCGATCGTGGCCGAGCTGCTTGCCGAGGCTGCGGAGGCGGAAGACATTCCCTACACCTTGCAGGCCGCCCCGCGCATGACCGGAACCGACGCCGATGCCATCTTCACCGCCCACCGGGGCGTGGCCACAGGACTGGTATCCGTCCCCAATCGCTACATGCACAGCCCCAACGAGATGGTGGTGTTGGACGACCTCGAGCGTGCCGCCGATCTCCTGGCCGCGTTCGTCAGACGGCTGACTG
>SMVY01000168.1 GCA_004357415.1 Gemmatimonadota bacterium | reverse complement strand
TTGGCGTTCTTGTTCCGTCTCGGTCTGCGGCGTCGGTTCGGAGAATACACGGAACTGGGTGTTGTCGATGACGCCGTCCTGGCCGGCGATGTTGCCGATGATGTCGTTGTTGAGCACCGCTTCGATGACCCACCCCTCCCGCTGGGCGCGTTGCGCCAACTGGCGGCCGCCGTAGAGGCCCTGTTCTTCCCCCGCGAGCGGGGCGTACACCAGAGTCTTGGCAAAGCGATATTGCGATAGCACCCTGGCGGCTTCGAGCGTGGCCGCGGTGCCACTGGCGTCGTCGTTGGCTCCGGGCGCGTCACTGACGGTATCCATGGAATCTGACACGCGGGAATCGTAGTGCCCCGTTATCAAGATGTAGCGGTCGGGGTAAGTGGTGCCCCGTTGCACCGCCACCACGTTTACGATGTTGACGTCTTCCGGGATGCGGCTCTGTTCGGAGCCCTCGACGATGCCTTCGTCGAAGAATACTTCCAGGCAGCCGCCGCATGCCTGTCCCACGGCGTCGAATTCACTCTTGAGCCAACGCCGGGCGGCGCCGATGCCGCGGGTGGGGGACAGGGTATCCGACAGCGTGTGCCGGGTTCCGAAACCGGCCAGAGTGCGGATGGTGTGTTCGATGCGCTCGGCTGACACGTCGGCGACCAGGGCGGAGATTCGCGGGTCGGTGGCCGGTGGTGGCGCACCTTGACCTGCGACCAGCGCGGGATGCGCCGCCACGACAACGAGAATTGTTGGTAGCAAGGGTCTCATGGTTCCGAGGGTTGATGATGATCGATGATGGCGGAGGAATATGCCTTGAGTTACTTGCCGGACGAGGCTCTGGCAAGGGGGGCCGCGGTGGGTAACTTGGGCTGTGGGCTGTGGGCTGGGAGCTGGGAGCAGTCCGCTGCGCGCTGGGGAGGGAGTGCTCCCGCTCCGCATACGTTGGCAACTTCACTTTAGGATCCGATGGTTCGATTCTCTGTTCTTGCGTCGCTGGCATTGGTCATCGGGGCGGCGTTCGTCGCGCGGCCACAGAACGAGGCTGACCTGTGTGCCCATCCCGCGCCCGGGGCGTTGTCGCCCAGCCGGGATCTCTACTGCATCGAGCTGATAGCCGCGCCGCGATTCGAAGGGACCAGCGGCCGAGTCGGGCTCCGGTTTGCCGATTCGCCCTTTACCCACTCGGTGACGGTCGACGGGCGATCGCGATTCGACGCGGAAATCACCTTGGAAGGACTGCCGCCGATTGAGTCGCTCGGCGCTTTCACCCACTACGTGGCCTGGGTGGCGACCCCGGTCCTGTTCCCCATCCGCAAGCTGGGCGTTGTGGGCAACGGAACCACGCTGTTGGGGCCGATCGACTACAACAAGTTCGTCGTCTTCATCACGGCGGAACCGTCGGATACCACGGAGGACTGGAGCGGACCGATCGTGCTACGTGGCCAATCAGCCTCAACGCGAATGCTGCCACCGGATATTCTCGAGTTCTCCCTCGGCGAGGGTGGAACCTGGGGTGACACTGTCGCTGTGGTTGATGAAGGAGGCGCCGCATGGAGTCCTCCGCCCGTGCCCGCCGGCCTGACGATGTTCCCCGCACTCATGGAATTGCGCCCGAAGGTTGCGCCGTATCTTCCATCGGCGCCGGGGGCCCCACCGGCCCGGCCGAGGGAAGTCATCGAACTAGAGGACGGCGACACGCTGGTGCTCGAGGCGGGGTACGTGAGCCGAACGATACGGGGCCGATCCGTCACCATGCTCGGGTTCAACGGCCAGTATCCGGGACCGTTGTTGCAGGTACCCCAGGGCGCCACGATCGAAGTCGAGTTCAGCAACAACATCGAGTGGCCCACCACGGTCCATTGGCATGGCGTGCGGCTCGACAATGCGTCCGATGGCGTGCCCGGCGTGACCCAGGACGCGGTGCCACCCGGAGGCCGGTTCCATTACACGGTGTTCTTCAAGGACGCCGGCATCTACTGGTATCACCCGCATCAGCGTGAAGATGTGCAACAGGATCTCGGTCTGTACGGCAACATGTTGGTGGTGTCGCCGGAGGAGGACTATTTCGGGCCGGCCAATCGGGAAGAAGTGCTCATGCTCGACGATATCCTATGGGGTGACACGGGACTCGTGCCCTTCGGGCTGGAGTCGGCGACCCACGCGCTCATGGGGCGTTTCGGCAACCTGATGCTGGTGAACGGAGAGCCCGACTACGCGTTGACCGTGGCCCGCGGTGAAGTGGTGCGGTTCTTTCTGACGAATGTCTCCAACACCCGGACGTTCAACTTGTCCCTCCCGGTGCCCATGAAGGTCGTCGGCTCCGACGTGGGAAACTTCGAGCGGGAGGCGTGGGTCGAGAGCGTCGTCATCGCGCCGGCCGAACGCTATGTCATCCACGCACGGTTCGACACACCGGGTCAGATCGTGCTGGTGAACCAGGTCCAGGCCATCGATCACATCAACGGACAGTTCCTGCTCCAAGTAGATACCCTGGGAACCGTGCGCGTCGATTCAGCGCCGGTGGATGACGATCTTGCGGTTTCGTTCGGGCAACTGCGTGAGAACCGCTCGGTGCAGGACGGCCTGGCACCATTCCGCCGGTATCTGGCCCGGGTCCCCGATCGCCGCCTGGTGCTGACCATGGTCACCGAGGATCTCCCCTTCGTCATGGACAGGCTCATGCGTCTCGACTCGGCCTATTTCCCTCCGATCGAGTGGAGCGGCACCATGCCGATGATGAACTGGGTCACCAACCCGGCCCAGGTCCGCTGGATCCTGCGGGATCCCGATACCGGACGGGAGAACATGGCCATCGACTGGCATTTCCGGCTGGGTGAAGTCGTCAAGATACGGCTGGCCAACGAGCGCGGGGTGCTTCACGGGATGCAGCACCCGATCCACCTCCACGGGCAGCGGTTCCTGGTACTGAATCTCAACGGCCGCCCCAACAGCAACCTGGTGTGGAAGGACACCGTGTTGTTGCCGCTGGGGACCACGGCTGATATCCTGGTGGAGATGTCCAATCCCGGACGGTGGATGATCCACTGTCACATAGCCGAGCACCTCGAAGCCGGGATGCATACGGTGTTCACGGTCGAATAGCCTTAATGGAGGGGCCATGTCTCGTTTGATTGGTACGTTTGCTCTTGTTCTAGGGGCCGCCGGACTCACCGTGCCTGCCGTGGCACAGCGGGCTGAGGGCATGTCCGCACAGGTCCGGGGCTACGTGACCGTGGATGCGCCGATCGTGGTGCTGACCAACGTGACCATCATCGACGGGACGGCCGGCCCGGTGCAGCGGGATCGGACCATCGTGATCGAGGACGGGCGCATCACCGCTATCGGCGAGGCGGGTACCGTCAGGGTGCCGCAGGATGCGACCGTTCTTTCGCTCGGCGGTCACACCGTCATTCCCGGTCTCGTGGGGATGCACGACCACTTGTTCTACATGGCGGTGGGCGGGCGCCGGGTACAGATGTCGTACACCGGCCCCCGGCTCTATCTGGCCTCAGGGGTCACCACCATCCGGACGACCGGGAGTAACGCCGGCTACGCCGACATCAGTGTGAAGGGGCAGATCGACCGTGGGGAGGTGCCGGGACCCAGCATCCACATCACGGCGCCCTACGTCACTGGTGGCAGCGCCGCTGGCCACATGGCGACCGCCAACGACCCGGAAGCCGCCCGGCGCTTCGTGGCCTACTGGGTGGCGGAGGGCGCCACTTGGATCAAGGCCTACACCAATATCACCCGGGCCAACCTCGGGGCGGCCATCGCCGAAGCCCACGCCAAAGGAATCAAGGCCACCGGTCATCTCTGTTCGGTGACCTTCAGTGAAGCCATCGAACTGGGCATCGACAATCTGGAACACGGGATGCTGACCAACACCGATTTCGTGCCCGGCAAGAAACTCGATGAGTGTCCCTCAAACTCCAGAGTCGTTATCGGTGAGGGCGTGGATCTGGAGAGTGACGCAGTGGCGCAGGCCATCCGGTTGATGGTCGATAACGACGTGGCCATGACCTCAACGGCGCCGATCTATGAGGTCATGATCCCCGGCCGGTCGGTCACCGACCAGCGCACCCTCGATGCCATGGCCCCCGCAATTCGGGCTGACTACCTGGCGTTGCGCGAGCGAATCGATGCCAACCCCGACCCGCCGTTCACCTGGGACATGCTGCTCAAGGCGCTCCACTTCGACAAGATGTTCTACGACGCCGGTGGCCTTCTGGCCGCCGGGGTGGACCCAACGGGAAACGGCGGGGCACTGGCGGGATATGGTGATCAGCGCAACTACGAACTGTTTGTCGAAAGCGGGTTCACGCCCGCCCAGGCCGTTCAGGTCATGTCGGCCAATGGCGCCAAGATCTTGGGCATCGACGACGAAGTCGGCACCGTTGAAGTCGGCAAGGTGGCCGACCTGGTGGTCCTCGAAGGCGATCTCACCGATGACCCATCGGCCATTCGAAACGTCACCACGGTGTTCAAGGACGGGATCGGATACGACTCGGCCAAGTTGATCGAGTCGGTGCAGGGGAGGGTAGGGATCAACTAGCGGAGTGCGCGGGACGCAGGGTGCAGGGGATGGGAGGCGCTGCTTCCGAGACTCGGTAGTAAACCCGCCCCCCTCGGCCGCGCCGCCCATCACCGTCGCGGCGGTGGCGTGGCCGTGGTCGGTGGTCAGGATGGTGACGGATCTGACCGGACAGCTCGCAATGGTGTTTGGCCGTCACTGTCAGAGCGGCGGATCATGCCGATACGCAGCGCTGGCATCCGTCTGGTGGAAGGTCGCCCGGGCTCCGAGCCCCCTCTCCGCGGCGGTCTGCTGAGCCGTCCGGATGGCGTCGGCGTGAATGTCGACCCCCTCCACACGGCATCCGGGCACTTCGGCAATCCGCAGGGTGGGCCCTCCTGATCCACAGGCAACATCTAGGAGGCGCGCTGCCGGCTCCAGCGCCAGCCACTTGATGAGGAGATCCTGCTCGGTTGCTGTCAACCAGCCGTTCTGGCCGATATCTTCGTCATACGTCGCGTCGCGGATATCGGCGTACAACTCCGTGGCGAAGTTGCTGTACTGGCTTCCGTAAGGGTCAACCTCAGGCGCGTTCTCGCTCATCTCGATCACTTGCAGGGCTTCCTAGCTGTCAAGAAATGAGCTGCGGGCCGAGGCACTCGCAAGGTACCCTCGCTCCAAATCGGAACCCACGCGCGGAGGCCCGGCGGCCCATTTCCTTGTTAGGCCGATTCGAGGAGCATCTCACCGCTCACTGCCCGTTCCTCCAGCTTGCAGATGCTGCTGGAGGTATCTCCTCCTTGCCTCGGCTGCGTACACCACGCTCTTCCGTTCAAAGCCATGTCCCTCGTCCGGAAACATCAGGAGGTCCACCGGCTTTCCCGCTCGGATCAGCGCCTCCACGAATTGCATGGTCCAGAAGAAGTAGGCGCCAGCATCTGCTGAACCATGCAGGATCATCAGATGACCCTTCAGCTGATCGGCCATCCAACGGTTCGACGCATACTCGTAGCCCTGAGGGTTCTGCTGGGGGAGTCCCATGTAAGCAAGCACGGCGTCCCCGCGAGGATCATAGGGTGCCAAGGCTATCCCGACGTGATAGACGTCGGGCGCCTGAAGCAGTGCACGGATGGTGTAATACCCGCCGTACGAATGGCCCGTA
>SMVY01000167.1 GCA_004357415.1 Gemmatimonadota bacterium | reverse complement strand
CGCCCCGGAAAAATCTCCTCGATGACCGGACGGTGGGTGTGGCCCATGACGATGCCGCCGAGGGCGGGATCGTCCTGCAGCCGGCGAGCGGCCCATGCCCGTTGCCGGGTTGACGCACGCTGGAGCACCGCCGGGTCCCGGGATGTGCTCCCCAGGAACCGGCTCATCTTGTCGACGATCCAAAAGCCGAGGTCCGGGTGGAGCGCGCGCCAAGTGGCGACGGTGGCGGGGTGGCGGGTAATGCGGTGCATGAGCCGCGCCGACCAGTGCTCTTCGGTGAGACCGTCCCCGTGAACGGCCAGGATCCGGCGGCCACCGACGGTCACGGTCGTTTCCAGCGGCGCGAACTCGATTGCCAGGTCCTTTTGCCAGAAATCATCGCCCCAGCGGTCGTGATTGCCGCCGATCATGACGACCGGCATGCGTTTGCGCAACCGGGCCAGGGCGGCCGCCACGGTGAACCCTTCCCGGGGGATTACCCGCCGGTAAGAAAACCAGAAATCGAAGAGATCGCCGTTCACCAGGAGGGAGTCGCCCAGGGTCGGCGCCTGGTGGAGGAACTCCAGCAGCGCCTCCTCCACGGCTGGTGGGGTGATGCCCAGGTGGGCGTCGGCTACGATGAGGAGCTGATTGCCTGACACGGGGCCGAAGATACCGGTGCTGGACCCGTCGGTGCAAGCGGTTGTGTCGTTTGACTTTCCGGGGTTGACGGGTGAAACTTTCTCATCCGGGTCGGGCCGGTAAGGCCGGCCTGTTTGGGCCTTGCGGCCCGGCGTGTCGGGGACCGGCGCGTCCCGCTGAACTCGACCCAGGAGCCATACCGTGCCCCTTCCGGCATCGGCCTCACCCCGGTCGCCCGACAGCCCCGTACAAGGGCTGATCTGCCGCATCCGCCACCGGGTCAACTACTCCGAAGTGGATCAGATGGGGGTGGTGTATCATGCCAGGTACCTGGTGTGGCTCGACATGGCCCGCACCGAGTACCTCCGTGAACAGGGGATGAGCTACCGGGAATTCGAGGAGCGGGGCTATCGTCTGGCGGTGAGCGAAGTCTCCATTCGGTACCGCCAGCCGGCCAGATACGACGACCTCCTCACGATCCGGTGCTGGGTCCACGAGGCGGCTTCCCGCCGGGTGACCTTCGGCTACGCCATCGAGCACTATGAAACCGACCGGCTGCTCGCCACGGCCACCACGGTCATGCTGAGCCTCGATTCCGGATTTGCCCTAACCGCCATGCCGGCTGACGTGCGGCGGCTCCTGGTACCTACCGCGGCTCCAGTCCGTCTCTAGCGGGAAGACTTCGTCATGTCCCACCGCCGAACGGGCGCCTCGATCATCCTCGTTGTTGCCATTGCCCAGATGAGCCCGCGGCTGGTCGTCAGTCAGGGGGTGGAGGAGCTGGCGCAGATCCTCGCCGCCGAGGACAGCCGTCGGTGGGACGCGGAGTTGTTGGCAACCAGTCTCAAGAACCCCGAACCGCTCGTCCGCCGAACGGCGGCCATGGCGATCGGCCGGGTGGGGGACTGGCGGGGGACCGAACTGCTGTTCCCGGTGTTGCTCGACCCGGATACTTCGGTCCAAACCACCGCCATGTTCGCCTTGGGCCTGCTGGAGGACACGCTCGCCGTCAGGCCCATCCTCGAGCGGCTGCGCGCCGTCCCGGCGATCAGCCAGGATCCCGCCGTCGAGGGCGTGGCGGCCCTTGCCAAGATAGGCGGCCCCGAGGCGGCCGCGTTCATCGCCTCGCTCCTGGACGGAACCTCCCTGGCCGCGCTGGAGAACCCGGACCCCCTCGTGGCACAGGCCTTGATCGACGCTTGGCGGCTCCGCGACGAGGCACCGGTGAGCGCTCTGCTGAACTACGTGGATCACGACAAGGAAGACTGGCGTTGGCGCTCGGTGGTCAGCCTCTCCCGGCTGCAAGCCCCGGAAGCGGGCCAACTGTTTCTCAGGGCGCTGGCCGACAAGTCGCCCACGGTCCGGGCGGCGGCGGCCGGGAGGCTGACCAAACGGTACGCCGCGCGTTCAGGCCTCGACGCCGAAACGTGCATGGATCTCCTGGCCAACGCCGTCAATGATCCCGACGGCCGGGTGCGGATCAACGCGCTGCGGGCTCTGGCAACCTTCCGCCACCCTGAAACGGGACCGGCCATCGCGGTTGGCCTCGACGATCCGGTCCTCAACGTCAGGGTGCAGGCCGCACAGGCACTCGGCCGGGCCGGAGGTCCGCTGGCGGTCACCGAACTCACCCGTGTCTTCACCAGTGGTGGAGACTTCTTCGCCCTGAAACGGGAGGCCTTACTGGGGCTCTCACGTAGCGACAGTGCGGCGTTCACCGCGGTGGCGGCCACCTGGGGAGAGAGCGGCGATTGGCGTTTGCGCGCAGTGGCGGCAGACGGGTGGGGACGGGTGCTCCCCGGGCCACACCCCGACAAACCCGCTTTCTTGACCGATCCGGATTCACGGGTAGTGGCCGCAGCGCTTGGTGCCTGGAGCCGTCAGGTTCCGGATCCCACCAATGACCTGATCCGCGAGGCCCGGCGCCTCATTTCCAATCCGGATCCGGTCGTAAGAGTGGCCGCTGCCGGCGTGCTCGGCTCCGTGGCCGACCCCAACGATGTCTCGGCACTGGGAGCCATGTTCCAGCAGGCTCAGAGCGACGCCATGCCCGACGCCGCCTGGGCCGCCCTGGACGCGCTTCTGATGATCGCCGACGCCAGCGCGGAGGGAGAATCAAAGGTTCTGTTGAGGTTTCTCGCCACCACCCCACGGCCGAGCAATTACCTCGTCCGCAGCTGGGCGGAAAGGAACTGGCCCTTGGCCCTGGAGCGCTGGGGACCGGCGTATCCCATTGAAACGCAACTCTCCCTTCAGGACTACCGTGCAGTTGCGGAGCGTTTCCTCGTCAACCTAGGTGAGGCCTATCCGCACGTCTTCGTCGAAACGGAGCGCGCCGGTACCCTCGAGATCGAATTGTTCGGGCCCGACGCCCCGCTGACGGTGCAACGGTTCCTGAGCCTGGTGGACCGTCGGTTCTTCGACGGTATGCGCTGGCATCGTGTGGTGCCTGATTTTGTTTTGCAAACGGGGGATCCCCGGGGTGATGGGTGGGGTGTAGCCCCAGGGGCAGTTCGAGACGAACTCAATCGACGGCGATACCGGAGCCGCTATGTGGGAATGGCGCTCTCGGGACCGGATTCCGGGTCCAGCCAATGGTTCCTTACCCTAAGTCCGCAACCCAGACTCGACGGCGCCTACACGGTGTTCGGCCGGGTCGTCGGCGCCAGCCCGGGGCTGACACGCCTGACGCAGGGAGACCGGATCCGCACCATCCGTCGATGATGCGCCGCTGGCTCGTCGTGGCCGGATTCCTGGTGGTGGGCTCCCTGGCAGCGCCACCCGCCGCGGCCCAGTTCTTCAGCTTCGGCCAGAACAAGATCCAGTATCGCGGATTCGACTGGCAGGTCATCCACGGTCCCCACGTCGACCTGTATTACTACCCTGAGGAAGAGCACATCGCCGGGGTGGCGCTGGAATATGCGGAAGCAAGTTACGACACCTTGAAGCTGCGATTCGGGCATGAGGTATCCACCCGAATCCCCCTCATCGTCTATGCTTCACACGTCGACTTCAGCCAGACCAACATCCTCCCGTTCGTACCGCCCGAAGGCATCCTCGGCGCCACGGACTTCCTGAAACACCGGATCTCCATGCCCTTCCGGGGCAACCTGTACGAGTTCTTCGCCACGCTGCGTCACGAGATGGTGCACGTGTTCCAGATGGGAATCTCGGCGCAGGCGTACAATCGGGCACCCCGTCTCAGTCGCCCGTTCATCCCCTTGTGGTGGAGTGAAGGTTTGGCCGAGTGGTGGTCCTTTGGGGAGAACGCCCGCGACGAGATGGTCATTCGCGACCTGGTGTTGACTGGGAAGATGCCGTCGCTCGAACAACTGTCCTTCGTGCGCGGCGGGCTGGAATATCCCCTCGGTGGCCGGATACACCGGTGGCTGGCCAAGGAGTACGGGGACTGGCGTGTGGCCGTGTTTTATCGGGAGATGTGGCGCTACGCCACCTTCGAGGAAGCCATCTTCGGCATCTACGGCAAGACGCTCGATCAACTGAGCGAAGAGTTCCGCTTCGCCATGATGCGCTATTACAGCAACGCCATCGAGGAGCGCATGCCGTTGTCCGTGGCCGGCACCAAGGTGGCCGACCGGGCCATCAACGCCACCTACGTGGCGGGGAGCGCCAAGGATGGCGGCGAGGTGGTCTACTTGGCTCCCGGCAACGGATACATCTCCATCTACCTGGAAAATCTGCGCACGGGAAGGCGCGGGAAGATCATTACCGGAGGGCGCTCGGAAGACTATGAATCGTTCCACCCGTTCTCCTCACGCCTGGACGCCAGCCGTGAGGGATACCTCCTGTTCTCGTCGCAGCGGCACGAACGGGATGCCCTGGTAATTTGGAACCTGGTCGAGGGCAACCTGGCCGGGCGCTACCAGTTTCCCGACATCACCTCGATCCTCTCACCCAAATGGGCCCCCGATGGCCTGAGCATTTTCTTCAGCGGACTGTCGGACGCCGGCATCTCGGACCTCTACCGGGTCTGGTTACCCGACGGACGGGTCGACCGGCTGACCCAAGACCGGTACCAGGATCTCGACCCGACGCCCAGCCCCGACGGGACCCGGTTGGTGTGGGCGTCCGACCGCACGGCCGGGGGCCTCGACGGCGCCAAGAACCTCTTCGTCATGGATTTGGCAACCAAGCACATCCGCCAGATCACCTACGGGATGTGGGTCGACGAAACACCGGTATGGGCCGGGAGCGGGAGAGTGTACTTCGCGTCGGACCGCGACGGGATTCTCAACGTGTTCTCCATCGACGAGTTCGGTGCCGGACGCCGCGAGACCTCCGCCTGGACCGGCGCGTTCGCCCCGTCGTACGTGCCGGAGAAGGACGGACTGGTGGTGTCGGGCTACCATCGACAATCGCTTAACGTCTACTTCCTGCCGCCCGACGCGGAAGCGGAACAGTTCACCTTCGCCCCGCCGACCATGTTGGAGGAACACAGTCGGTGGCAGTGGCCCACCAGCGACGAGACTGAAGCTATGGCCCTGAAGAGTGAGCCCTACGAGAGGAGGATGACGGTCGACATCGCTGCCGCCGAGGCGGTCGCCATCCCCGGTTTCGGGGCGGCCCAGGGAGCGGCGATCGTGTTCAGCGACTTGCTCAACGACGATGTCATCGTTGGGTCGATATCCACGTACTCGGGCCCCACCTTTTCGGACATTTTCGACAACATCAACATTTCGGCCTACTACATCAACCGAAGGCGGAGGGTGAACTGGGGCTTGGGCGTGTTTCGCACCAACGGGACCGCGTTCGAAGCCGGCAGCCGGTCTGCCTCGTACATCGAAAAGGCAATCGGTGGCGTGGGGCTGTTGAGCTATCCCCTGAACCGATTCAACCGGATCGAGGCGCAGCTCCAGGTGGCGTACTCCGATCGCTTCGATTTCATTCTGGCACCGCGCGACCCGCGGCGCACCGGCATCATCGTCTCCAATTTCGTCAGCTTCATACGCGACAACTCGTTGTGGACCCCGGTCGGTCCCATCGACGGCGGCCGGTTCAGCATTACCGCGGGCGTCTCCAAGGACTTCACCAATGCCCGATTCGACAGCTTCCTCCTCACGGTCGATTGGCGGCGTTACTTCCGGATCGCCGCCAACACGGCCTACGCGCTGCGGGTGATCGGTTGGTATAGCGGTGGCGACCGGCCCACGCGCATCAACATCGGCGGCACCCACGCCATCCGCGGGTTCCCGCTCTTCGGCGAGGTCACCGGCACCAAGGCGTGGATGATCAACAACGAACTCCGCTTCCCCTTCCTCAGGTACCTGACCTTCGGCACCCCGGCCGGAGCGCTCCGCTTCCCCGCGCTCCAGGGCGCCCTCACCTTCGACCTGGGGCAGGCCACCATCCCCAACGTGACCGGGCGCGGCGTCCTCGGCAGCGCCGGCGCCGGGCTGCGCTGGGGGCTCTGGCCCTTCGCCGTGGTGCGGATGGATGTCGGCTACCGGTTCGGGTCCGGTTTTGCCGCCTATGGCCTCTCTCCCAATTGGTGGGAGGGTAGCTATCTTCAGGTGTGGTTCGGCTTCGACTACTAGCCCTCGCCATCCATAACTGCTGATGCTACAACGGTTTCTGCTTGACCCCCGGACGCTGGTGCTCTATCTTGCCGTCGTGAGCACCGGGTGCAGCTCCGGCCCTGTGACATTGGTGCCGGAGACCGCCCACCGCGTCGCCGCGGAGGACGCTTTGACGTGGTCGGCCGAAACGGTACCAACCGGGTACCAGCTGTACCGGTTCAAGTGGAACTTTCGGGATGAACGTGCCAGCGCCGGCGGCCGGGGCAGCGCCAGAATCGCTCCGCCCGATTCTCTGCGGTTCGATGCCGCAGGGCCGTTCAATTCGGGCGCCTTGGCGGGCATGGTGGTCGGCGGACAGGCCGTGTGGACCGACCCGGCCGACGCCAAGGACACGGTCCTCGACGTCCTGGTGGGCGCGGACTACACGCCGTTGCTCTGGACCATGTTCGGTATGGCCCGACCGGGGGGCGCCAACGACACCCTCACGGCCTTCACCGACATCGACGTCCGCGTCTGGCAATACGTATCCGGACCCGATACCGTCCAGTATGCCCGCTTGGACGGCGAGCAGCCGAAGTTCATCGCAATGGTCCGTCGCGCCGGTAAACTGATCGGCCGGACCGAGACCCGCCTGGGGGCCGATGGAACACTGGAATCCGCTCGACTCATCCTGCCGAAGTCACGGCTCGATCTGGAGTTCTACCGGCACAGCACGCCGGATTCGTTCCCCATGGAGATTTGGCGCCCCTCTGCTCCTTAGCCTCGCCCTGGCCTCGTGCTACGGATTCAGTGGCGGCGGCCTCCCACCCGAGGTCAAGACCGTCGCCATCCTGCCGTTCGACAACCTCACCGCCGAGCCGACCCTCACCCAACAAGTGATGACTTCCGTCCGCGAGGCCGTGGAGAACAGGCTGGGACTACGGGCCGCCGGTGAGGACCAGGCGGATGCCATCGTGCGCGGAACCATCACCCGCTACGACCCCGATCTCCCGGTCGCTTTTCAAGGAGGCGTAGCCAACACGGTCGACGTCACTCGCCGGCTGGTCCGGCTGACGGTCAGCGTGGAGATCTACGACCAGAACGCCGGCCGAATCTTGTGGGAGCGGAACGCCTTGACGGTCGAGGGCGACTACGAAACCGGACGGGAGCAGGATGGAATCGACAAGGCCCTGAACCTACTCGTCACCGACATCGTGGACGGAGCGCAATCACAATGGTAGCAGTTGCCACGCGGCGCAACAGCCGGGGCGCCAGCAACCGTGGCTGTCTGGTTTCGTTCCTGCTTCTGGCCATCGTTCTCTACTACGGAATCAACATCGGCGAGGTGTGGTACCGCTTCCATCAGATGGAGGAGGAGATGACTTCCCAGGCACGCATGGCGCCGGGCATCTCCGACCAGCTCATTCGCAGCCGGCTGCAGGCCAAAGCCGAGGCCTTGGGCCTCCCGCCCGAGGCGCGGAAAATCCGTATTACCCGATCGGTACAAGCCCGGCGCATTACCATAGAGTCCCGCTACTCCGAGAACGTCGATCTCCCGTTCTTCAACCGCACCTTCCAACTCAACCCGCGTGCGGAAGCTCGGCTCTTTTAGATCGCGTCTTCCCGTCCTGGCCGACGTCGCGCTGTTAGTCATCCGTCCGGAGCCACGCATCGCCAGGCTGGGAGTCGACGCAGCGTGAACACCGGCCACAAGATCAGGACGCGGGCGGACGCCATCACCTGGCGGAACGCGGTGGACGGCCCGGTGGTATTCACCAACGGCGTGTTCGACCTCCTCCATCCAGGGCACGTTGAACTGCTCGAGGCGGCTCGATCCTTCGGGGCCGCTCTGATCGTGGGACTCAACACCGACGCCTCCGCCGGGCGCCTGGCCAAGGGGCCGGGCCGCCCCTTCGTACCGGCGGCAGCGCGCGCCAGAGTTCTGGCGAGCGTCGCCGCGGTAGACTGCGTCGTGCCGTTCGACGAAGACACGCCGCACAACCTGATCGCCGACCTGCGCCCAGACGTGCTGGTCAAGGGCGCCGACTACCCCGTCGACCGGATCGCCGGCGCCGACGGGGTACTGGCAGCCGGTGGGCGGGTAGAACGCGTCCCGCTCGTCGAACGTTTCTCTACCACCGACCTCGTGGAGCGCATCCGTGCCACGCATTGACGATCGCCGCAACGACGAACTCCGCCCCCTGTCCCTCGAGCGCGGGGCCAACCCGTACGCCGAAGGCTCCTGCCTCATCCGCGCGGGCGGCACGCTGGTCCACTGTACCGCCAGCGTCGAAGATCAGGCGCCGCCTTGGCGCAGAGGCACCGGTAAGGCCTGGGTGACCGCCGAGTACGCCATGCTTCCCCGGGCCACGTCGGAGCGCACCAACCGGGAACGCCGCGGAGCAGGGGGCCGGACCCAGGAAATTCAGCGCCTCATCGGCCGGTCGCTGCGGGCCGCCATGGCCACCCTGGAATTCGGCGAGTTCACCATCCGCATCGACTGCGACGTCCTCCAGGCGGATGGCGGCACTCGCACCGCCTCCATCACCGGAGGCTGCGTGGCCCTGGCCGACGCCTGTCGCTGGCTGGCCGCGGAGGCCAACATCGAGAACCCGTTTGGCCGGCTGGTGGCCGGCGTGTCGGTGGGCATGGTCCATGGCCAGGCAATGCTCGACCTGGCCTACGTGGAAGACAAGGACGCCGAGGTCGACGCCAACATCGTCATGGTTCATCCCGACCGTTTTGTCGAGGTGCAGGGCACCGGGGAGGCCGGTACCTTCGCCCGGTCGGAACTCACCACCCTCCTCGACTTGGCGGAGATGGGTATCCACCAGCTGTTCGCGGAACAGGAGCGCGTCCTGGCGTCATGAAGCTCCTGGTGGCCACCCGCAGCACCGGGAAACAGCGCGAACTCAAACGCCTCTTTGCCGGCTCCGGCATCGAGGTCACCTTTCCCGACGACCTCGGCATCCCCCAAAGTCCCGAGGAAGATCTGCTCGAGTGGTCCGAGAGCTTCGAGGCCAACGCGCGCCACAAGGCCGAGTACTTTGCCCGCAAGTCCAAGTGCCCCACGGTAGCCGATGACTCAGGACTCGAGGTCCTGGCACTCGGCGGTGCCCCGGGTGTCCGCTCCAAACGATTCAGCGGGCTCGACAGCCCACCGGACGAGGTCGATCAAGCCAACAACGACGAACTGCTGCGCCGCCTGGCAGGCGCCCCTCCCGAACGGCGGAGCGCGCGCTACCAGTGTGTCCTGGTGTACCTCGCCCGACCCGACGCACCCCCCCGGTCATTCGAAGGGACCTGCACCGGGCGGATTCTGGACCGCCGGGACGGTGGCGAGGGGTTCGGCTACGATCCGCTGTTCTACAGCGACGACCTGCAAAAATCCTTCGGGCGCGCCAGCGCCGTGGAGAAGGATGCGGTGAGCCACCGGGGCCGGGCCTTTCGGGCCCTGAAGGAGTACTTGCAACAGAGCCTCCCATCGTGACCCGGAGCACACCCGATCTGCGCCAGGCGTCCAGCGCGGGGCGCCTTCTCCGCCTGCACGAAGAGCTGATCCGTCTCAACGCCTATCCGCCGGACGAGGCCACCCTGTCCGCGGTACGGCAGGCGTTGTCCCGCTTTCGCCGGCGCCGCGACCTCGCCCGGTTCCGCAACCGGCTGCGGGACACCGGTGTGGCGGGGACGGTCATCGGGTTCCCCTTCTTCTGGCCCACGGCCAGGTGGCTGGTCGACCGCTGGCCCGATCGGATCCGGATCGATTGGGACAGCTACACCGGGGCCGACCGGTTGGAAGGGTTCCTCTATCTCCTCATGCCCTTTACCGAGTCCATCGCCCTCGACGACCTGGTGATGACGCCCGAGGACTGGCTCGACAATTTCAAGAACCCCGCCGAAACCGACGCCGCCTTCCTGATTCGACGGGTGGCGGCCGCACCGGTCGACGACGCCTGGCGGGAGAAACTCTACGAAGACCTCGGCCTGCCTCTCATCATCGATCCCGCTCCGGGGACGCCCGATCGAACCGAAGCGCGCTATCACGGCATCGCAGCCAGCTACCAGGTGGGGCCACTGGACCGGAGTCGCCCCGATCTCCCCACGGAGATCGCCCGGCCACCGCGCAGGATCACCGCGGTATCCCGCAGGGAAGGGCACAGCCTCATCGATATGGCCCGAGCGGCGATGGTCACCCGTAGCCGCGACCTCGACGTCTTCGTCAACGCCGATCCGGCCGACGTGCAATTGATCGAGGATGGCGGCGGTCTCTGGTTCGCCGCCATGGGGCTACGGGTCGACAAGCGGCACGTGCTCGAAACCGTCCAGGGATTCCTGATTCTCCGGAGCGGTGTGCCGCTGGGGTACGTCCTCAACACCAGCCTGTTCAACACCTCCGAGGTGGCACTCAACATCTTCGACACCTTCCGCGGCGGGGAGACGGGGCGAATCTACGGCCGGGTGCTGGCCATGCTGCGGCTACTCTACCGCAGCGACGTCTTCGTGGTGCCACCGTATCAGCTGGGCCATGAGAACGAGGAGGGCCTGGCCTCCGGGGCCTGGTGGTTCTACTACAAGCTCGGCTTCAGGCCGATCGACCGGGGGATCCTGCGGCTGGTCCGCCGGGAGTTGGCGCGCCTGGAACGCCGGCCCAGCTACCGCAGCAGCCTCGATACCCTGAACCAGTTGGCGTCGGAAAACATGTACTGGTACCTGGAGGGCAAGCGCACCGACGTGTTCGGCCGGTTGGTCTTGGGACGGGTCGGCCTGGCGGTGTCCAATTACCTGGGCGACCGGTTCGGCGCCGGGCGGGAGCGGGGTATGACGGTGTGCGCCACGGAAGCCGCCGAGCTGCTCGGACTGTCATCGTTGAAGGGATGCAGCAAGGGGGAGCGGATTGCCTGGAGCCGCTGGGCACCAGTGGTGTTGTGCCTGCCGGGAGTGGATAGGTGGTCGGCCGAGGAACGCCGCGCGTTGGTGGAGGTCATCAAGGCCAAAGGGGGGAAGCGGGAGATCGAGTACACGCGCCTATTCGACCAACACCTCAGGTTGAGGGCGGCCATCGTGGAGCTGCAATCCTAGGACGCAGGGCGCAGGGAAGTGTGAACGTGCTTCGGTTCGTCGAACGCGTGTTGCCGGGTTAAGATCTCCTTCATTAGGCGTACAGAACATCAGCCTCTCTTTTGCAGCACCTTCAGTCCTGCCGTTAGCGGTATTCCGGAGCTCCCCAGGCCGACCCATCGGGGGCCCGGCGGTACCGGTTTCCCGTTCCGCCGCAGGTCCATCACCCCGTCCCGGACGGCCGCAACCAATTCGTCGGTGACGTCCCGGTCGTACTCCACACCGGCACCCTCGGTGATGTGCTCCACCACTCGCTCCACGGGCCAGCCAGGGCGGTACGGTCTCGCCGAAGTCAGGGCGTCGTACACATCAGCTACCGCCGCTATCCGTGCCAGAAGCGGGATCTGGTCGCCGGTGAGGCCCTCGGGGTAACCGCTCCCGTCGAGACGCTCGTGGTGGGACAGCACCACCGGAATCGTGTCCTGGTACACGCGGATGGG